>NZ_KB906862.1:0-258635 GCF_000381685.1 Nocardiopsis sp. CNS-639 | reverse complement strand
GATTTCGGATGCGGCCTGGCGTGAGCTGCGCACCATGCTGGAGTACAAGTGCGCCTGGTACGGACGGGACCTGGTGGTGGTGGACCGGTTCTTTCCCTCCTCCAAGGCGTGTTCGACGCCCGGGTGCGCCTACGTGCATGCGTCGTTGCCGTTGCGTGTACGGGAGTGGACGTGCCCCAGTTGTGGGGTGGCCCATGATCGGGACGTGAACGCGGCGCTCAATCTCGAAGCCGCCGGGCTGGCGGTTGTTGCCTGTGGAGCTGGTGTGAGACCTCAACGGGAGTCCTCCCGGACGGGGCGACCGGCGGTGAAGCAGGAAGGCCACGGGGCGACCCGTGACGAGGCGTTGGCCTCGAACCACCGGTAGGTGGTTCCGGATTCTCCTGCCTTCAGGCAGGAGAGGAAGTCAACTGTGTGGTCCTTCGCTGTCGTGGGTCAGTCGTGGGTCATCGGTCGCCGGTCGCCGGCCAGCGGTCGGCGGTTCCGGGCGCCGCCTCCGGGGCACGCGGTCACCGCTCGGTCGTGCGCCAGCGGGAGAAGCGCCGTTCGAGCGCGACGAGGACGCCGTTGAGGGCCACCCCCACCACGGCGATGGCCAGGATTCCCGCGTACATGTCGTGGATGAGGAAGTTGAGCTGGGCGGCGTTGACGAGGTAGCCCAGGCCCGACTGGGAGCCGACCATCTCCGCGGCGATGAGCACGAGGATCGAGGAGGCCCCGGCCATGCGCACGCCGGTGAAGATCGACGGGACCGAGGCGGGCAGCACCACCTTGCGGAACAGCGCGAGCGGCCCGAACCCCAGGGAGGCCGCCGACTTGACGAGCAGGGGGTCGACGGTCCGGACCCCGGTGATGGTGTTGAGCAGGACCGGGAAGGCGCACGCGTAGACCACCAGGGAGACCTTGGACGCCTCGCCGATCCCCAGGACGAGCACGAACACCGGCAGCAGGGCCAGGGCCGCGGTGTTGCGGAACAGCTCCAGGATCGGCGTGAGGAAGTCCGAAGCCGGCCGGTACCAGGCGATGAGGACGCCCAGCGGCACGGCGACGGCCACGGCGATGAGGAAGCCGCTCAGGGCGCGGGCGAGGCTGGCGGACACGTGGTTCCACAGCTGTCCGCTCAGGGCCAGGTCCCGCGTCGCGGCCAGGACCTCGGTCAACGGGGGCAGGAACACCCGGTCGAGGAGGCCGATCCTCGGCGCCACCTCCCACAGCAGGAGGAAGGCCGCGATGACGGCCGAGCGCTTGAACCAGAGCCAGGCCAGCCGGAGCGCGGCCGTGAGCGCGGGGGGAGGTCCGCCCGTGCCCGGCGCCGCCGGGGAGGAGGCGTCGGAGGGGGCGGTGCCCGCCGAGCGGGTCAGCGTGTCAGCCATGGTCGGTTCCCCTCTCGGTGAGCGCGCGCTCGGTCCGCCGGGCCTGGGCCACCTCGTCGTGGAGTTCCCGCCACACCCGGTGCCGATAGTGCGCGAACGCGGGGTCCGAGCGCAGGTCGCCGCCCGCGCTCCGGTCGAGGTCGATGTCGATGACGCTCTTGATCCGGCCCGGGCGCGAGGTCATCACCGCGACCCGCTGTCCCAGGTAGACCGCCTCGTCGATGCCGTGCGTGATGAACAGGACCGTCTTGCCGGTGCGCTCCCACACGGACAGCAGCTCCTCCTGGAGGGACTCGCGCGTCTGGGCGTCCAGGGCCGCGAACGGCTCGTCCATGAGCAGGACCTCGGGGTCGAAGGCCAGGCTCCGGGCGATGGCCACGCGCTGCTTCATACCGCCGGACAGCTCGTGGGGATAGCGGTCCTCGAACCCCTCCAGGCCGACCAGCGACAGGTACTCGCGCGCGCGGTCGGCCCGGGTGCGTCGGGGCAGGCCCTTGGCCTCCAGCCCGAACTCGACGTTGCCCTGCGCGGTGCGCCAGGGCAGCAGCGCGTACTGCTGGAAGACCAGGCCCCGGTCCAGGCCCGGTCCCCTGACCGGGGCGCCGTTGAGCAGGATCTCGCCGGAGGCGGGCCGGGTGAGCCCGCCGACCAGGTCGAGCAGGGTGGACTTGCCGCAGCCGCTGGGCCCGACCAGGGTGAGGAACTCGCCCGAGGCGATATCCAGGGTGACGTCGTCGATCGCGGTCAGCGTGGCGGACCGGCCGCGTGCGGTGAAGGTCTGCCGCACCCCGTTCAGGCGGAGCTTGACGGGTGCTGTGGCGGTGCTCATCGGTTCCCCTCGTCCCCGGCCGCGCGCCGTGTGTCGTCCGCTCCCCCGGAGGCGCCGTCCCCGGGAGCGCCGCCCTGCGCGAGGGGTCGGCCGTCGGGGCCGGAGTCCTCGGGGTAGGTCCCGTTGGCGTAGGGGTTGTAGTCGTTGGTGAACAGCTCCTCGGCCTCGACCGCCCCCTCGTCGAGTTCTCCGTTGCGGACCAGCCAGTCGATCCAGGTCCGGAACTCGTCCGGGGCGATGACGCCGCCGGGTCCGGCGACGCCGGTGCTGCGCCAGTACCGGACGGCCTCGGCGCTCTCGTTGCGGCCACGCCGCCCGATGATGTCGGTGTAGCGGTCCACCACCTCCTCGCGCGGGGTGGTCTGCGTCCACCGGATCGCGCGGGCGACCCCGCCGACGAAGGCCTGGACGGTGTCCTCGTGGGCCTCGATGAAGTCGTCGCGCAGCACGAGGGAGCCGTAGCTGAAGGCGCCGTACAGGCCGTGGTCGGTGAACAGGGGCCGGATGCCGCCGCGCTCCAGGGCGACCTCGCGCAGCAGGTCGCCGAGCGTGGCGACCTCCACCTGCCCGTTGCGCAGGGTCTGCTCGGCGTTGACCGGCGGGACCACCGTCAGCTCCACCCGGGCGATCTCCTCGTTGGTCAGCCCCTCCCTGGCCAGCCACTCGCGGACCACGAACTCGTGGTGGGCGCCCAGGGTGTTCATGGAGACCCGCTTGCCGACGAGGTCGCGGGCCCCGGTGATGTCGCTGTCCTCCAGGACGTAGTAGCCGTTGTGGGTCTCCTCGTCCGCCCCGTAGTAGGCCAGGACGGCGGTGACGGGCGCCCCGGCGGCGGCCAGCTTGGCGATCGCCCCGTTGAAGGCGCCGCCCACGTCGGTGCTGCCGGTGGCCGCGGCCTGGATGTCCTGGGGGCCGCTGGTGGTGTCGCCGATCCACTCCAGCCCGATGCCGTCCAGGTAGCCCAGGTCCTCGGCGAGTTCGGGCAGGAGGACGTCTCCGGTCCAGCCCTGGTAGCGGATCACGGGGGAGGCTCCGGCCGCGCCGCTCCCCGGGGGTCCGCAGGCGGAGAGCAGGGGGAGGGCGGCCCCGGCGGCCGCGGTGTAGCGCAGGATGTCGCGTCGGGTGTGCATGTGTTGGCTCCGGAGGGCGGCGGGCCGGGCTCGCCGGCCCGCCGCGGGCAGAAGGAGGTTCGGGGCCGCGGGTCAGACCGCGGGGGTGTAGCCGCTGGAGTCGCCGGTCAGGGAGCGGCTGGGGCGGCCGTCCACGCCCCTGGGGAGATCGCCGCCGACGGTGATGCGGTGCAGGCGCCGGGGTTCGTCGCCGTAGTCGGCCACGGCGTAGTGCTGGGTGGCGCGGTTGTCCCACACGGCCACGTCCCCCTCGCGCCAGCTCCACCGGACGGTGTTCTCGGCCCGGGTGACGCGCTGCTGGAGCAGGTCGAACAGGTGGTGGAAGTCCTTGCTGCTCAGGCCGGTGAAGTGCTGGGCGAAGTGGCCGAGGAACAGGACCCGTTCGCCCGTCTCGGGGTGGACGCGCACCACGGGGTGCTCGGTCTTGAAGAGGGTGGAGACGAAGGCCTCCCGGTACTTCCTGAGGTCGCCGGTGGGCTCGCGTTCGGGGGCGACCGCCGCGTAGTCGTAGTCGTTGGTGTGGACCGCGCGCAGGCCGTCTGCGAGGTCCTTGAGCGGCTGGGGCAGGTCCTGGTAGGCCGTGGCCGTGTTGGCCCAGACGGTGTCGCCGCCCCGCGGGGGCAGGTGGACGGCGCGCAGGACGCTGGCCTGCGGCGGGCGGTCGACGAAGGTGACGTCGGTGTGCCAGCTGTTGGCCTTGCCCCGCTCGGAGTCGATCGGCAGGACGTGGTGGTCGCCGCCGAAGGCCGCGCCCGTGGTGGGGTGCGGGGTGGTGAGCGGGCCGAGCAGGGCGGCGAAGCCCGCCTGGGTCTCGTCGGTCAGGTGCCGCTGGTCGCGGAAGAAGACCACCTTGTGGGCGAGCAGGGCCGCCCGGATCGAGGCGACGGTGGCCCCGTCCAGGTCGGGGCCCAGGCGCACGCCGGAGATCTCGGCGCCGATGCGTCCGGCGACGGGGCGAAGGGACAGGTCCGTGGTGGTGGTCACGGCAGGGCTCCTCACGGGGGCGGGAAGGCGCGGCGGTCACCTCACGCGTCCGGTCGCGGGCCGTTCGCGTCGAGTGACACGAAGGTAGGACCGGCCGAACTCTAAAGTCAACTAAGTTGGTAGGAATAATGTGGTTTCGTGGCGCACGCCACCGGACACCCTCTGCGGCCACCCCTGGAGCCGCGCGGGATCCGGGAGCCGCCCCGGGCGGGCGCCGAAAAATCCTCGGAAACACCCGGCGATCTACTTGGCCACTATTCCTACCAACATGGTAGATTTACCTCCATCGCCAGCACGGCGCCCGATCCGGCGCCCGCGGCGGACCGACCCGGGCCCTCCGTCCGGAGCCGGACACCGCGCCGACCTCCACCGCCCCGCGTATCCCTCCCCACCGGAAGGCCCACATGCGCACTCTCGTCCTCCTCGCCATCGCGGGATTCTTCGCCCAGCTCGTCGACGGCAGTCTCGGCATGGCCTACGGCGTCACCTCCACCACCCTGCTCCTGCTCTTCGGCACCAACCCGGCCGCGGCCTCGGCCACGGTCCACCTCGCCGAGATCGGCACCACGCTGGCCTCGGGCGTCTCGCACTGGAAGCTGGGCAACGTCGACTGGAAGGTCGTCCGGCGCATCGCCCTGCCCGGCGCGATCGGCTCGTTCGCCGGGGCGACCTTCCTGAGCTGGCTGTCCACCGAGGCCGCCGCGCCGATCATGTCCGGCATCCTGCTCGCGCTCGGCCTCTACATCCTCATCCGCTTCACCGCGTGGGGCACGCCGACCCGGAACCTGGACAAGCCCCTGCGCAGGCGCTTCCTGACCCCGCTCGGCCTGGTGGGCGGGTTCGTCGACGCCACCGGAGGCGGCGGCTGGGGCCCGGTCGGCACCCCCGCCCTGCTGGCCAGCGGGCGCATGGAGCCGCGCAAGGTCGTCGGCACCATCGACACCAGCGAGTTCATCGTCGCCCTCGCCGCCAGCCTCGGCTTCCTCGTCGGTCTGGGCGCGGCCGGGATCAACGTCGGCTGGGTGCTCGCGCTGCTGATCAGCGGCATCATCGCGGCGCCGATCGCCGCCTGGATCGTGCGCTACATCCCGCCCCGCATCCTCGGTTCGCTGGTCGGCGGGCTGATCGTGCTGACCAACACCCGGACGCTGCTCGGCACCGAGTGGCTGACCCTTCCCCCGGCGGTCCAGACGGCCGTCTACGTGCTCGTGTGGGCGGCGTGGATCGGCGCCGTGGTCTGGTCGCTGCGCGCCCACCTCGTCGAGCGCCGCACCGCCCCCGCGACCCCGGAGGAGAGCGCGGAGCCGACCGCGCCGAGCGCCGCCGAGCCGGAGAGGCAGCGCTCCTCCGACACCGCCTCCTGAGGGGAGTCCCGGCGTCGGGCCCGGGCGGCGGGCGGGTCAGTCCAGCTCCCGGGCCAGCAGCGGGATCTGGCCGCCCGCCAGCACCGCCTCGGCCTGCGCCGGGGAGAGCTGGTGGTCCAGCCGGTACTCCTCGTCCCTCGTCGTGTTGCGCGCGGTCAGCTCCGAGCCGGAGGTCAGGGCCTCCTCCAGGCCGTCCAGGACGAGGACGTCGCCGGAGCCGACGCGGTCGTAGTCGCCGGGTTCGGTGAACCGCAGGGCCAGCACACCGAAGTTGGCGAGGTTCTGCCAGTGGATGCGGGCGAAGGACTTGGCGATCACCGCCCGCAGACCCAGGTAGCGGGGGGTGATCGCCGCGTGCTCGCGGGAGGAGCCCTGCCCGTAGTTCTCCCCTCCGACCACGATGTGGCCGCTCTCGCGGCCCGCCTCCCTCGCCCGGCGGGGGTAGTCCTCGTCGATACGGGTGAAGGTGAACTCGGCGAGCCGGGGCACGTTCGAGCGGAAGGGCAGCGCTCGGGCGCCCGCCGGGGAGATCTCGTCGGTGGAGACGTCGTCGCCGACCTTGAGCAGCACCGGCGCCTCGATCCGGTCGGGCAGGGGCGGGAAGTCCGGCAGCGCGGAGATGTTGGGCCCCTTGACGAGTTCGACCCGCGCGGCCTCCTCCGGCGGCAGCGGCGGGACCAGCATCGCGGTGTTGACCGCCGCCCGCTCCGGCGGACGCAGGTCGGGGTAGGCCGTGTCCAGCTCCCCCGCCAGGTCGCGCGGGTCGGTGATGACGCCGGTGAGCGCGGAGGCGGCGGCCGTCTCCGGGGAGCACAGCCACACCGCGTCCTCCACCGTGCCCGAGCGGCCGGGGAAGTTGCGCGGGAAGGTGCGCAGCGAGTTGCGGCCGACGGCGGGCGCCTGGCCCATGCCGATGCAGCCCAGGCATCCGGCCTGGTGGATGCGGGCCCCGGCCTGGATGAGGTCGAGGGTCGCTCCCGTGCGGGTCAGGTCGGAGAGGATCTGGCGTGAGGACGGGTTGACGTCGAAGCTGACCGCGCTGTCGGTCTGGCGGCCCCTGACCATGGCGGCGGCGACCGCGTAGTCGCGCAGTCCCGGGTTGGCGGAGGAGCCGATGACGACCTGGCTGACGTCGGTGCCCGCCACCTCGCGGACCGGGACGACGTCGCCGGGCGAGGAGGGCCGGGCGATGAGCGGCTCCACCCCGGACAGGTCGATCTCGTCGGTCACGTCGTAGTCGGCGGCGTCGTCGGGCAGCAGCTCGGTGAAGTCGTCCTCCCGGCCCTCGGCGCGCAGGAAGTCGCGCACCGCGCCGTCGGAGGGGAAGACCGTGGTGGTGGCGCCCAGCTCGGCGCCCATGTTCGCGATGACGTGGCGGTCCATGGCGGTGAGCGTGGCGACCCCGGGACCGTGGTACTCGATGATCCGGTTGAGCCCGCCCTTGACCCCGTGCCGCCGCAGCATCTCCAGGATGACGTCCTTGGCCGAGGTCCACGGGGGCAGCTCGCCGGTCAGGCGCACGCCCCAGATCAGCGGTGCCCGGACGCGCAGCGGGCGCCCGGCGATGGCCATGGCCACCTCCAGGCCGCCGACGCCGACCGCCAGCATGCCCAGCGATCCGGCGGCGCAGGTGTGGGAGTCCGAGCCGACCATCGTCGCGCCGGGCACCCCGAAGCGCTGCATGTGCGTGGGGTGGGAGACGCCGTTGCCGGGCTTGGAGTACCACAGGCCGTACCGGCGCGCCGCGGAGTGCAGGAACGCGTGGTCCTCCGCGTTCTTCTCGTCGGTCTGGAGCAGGTTGTGGTCCACGTACTGCACGCTGACCCGGGCCCGGGTGCGGTCCAGGCCGAGGGCCTCCAGCTCCTGCATGACCAGCGTGCCGGTGGCGTCCTGGGTGAGGGTCTGGTCGACGGAGAGCCCGATGACCTCTCCGGGCGCCATCTCCCCCTCGACCAGGTGCGCGTCGATCAGCTTGCGCGCGACTCCGCGTCCCATGGCGTTCTCCCCTCGTCCGCCTCTCCCCGCTCCTGACCGCACGGGCGCGCGGCAAACGGGGGCGCCGCCGGTTCGGCGCACGGCGGACCGGGGGAGGGCGGCCCGGCCCTCGGACTCCGCGAGGGATCCTCCGATGAGGGGGTTGTCACACGGGGGTGTGGTTCCTACCATGGTGCCCGTTCATCGAATCGATTCGACGGATCCGCGCGTCGGGCTGTCGAAGCGCTTCGACAAAGGTGTGCGGGGGGGAGGAGGGAGGCCGCGATGGTGACCATCAAGGACGTCGCCGCGGCGGCGGGCGTGGCCCCGAGCACGGTGTCCTACGTGCTCAGCGGCTCCCGCCGCGTCTCCGAACGGACCCGGTCCGCGGTGCGGACGGCCATCGACGAACTGGGCTACCACCCCAACGCGGGCGCGCGCTCCCTGCGCAGCGCCCGCACCCGCGTGATCGCGCTGGCCCTGCCGCTGGCCTCACCCGGCTACCTGCCGGTCGGCGGGCGGTTCATGTACGGGCTGAGCCGCGCCGCCGGGGAGCTGGGCTACGACCTGCTGCTCCTGACCGTGCGCGACGACGACGCCGGGGCGTACGGGCTGGAGCGCGCCGCGCGCAGCAGGCTCGCCGACGTCGCGGTGATCATGGGCGTGGAGATGGAGGACCCCCGCATCGGCGCGATGGACGCGCTGGGGTTCCCCGTGGTGGTCCTCGGCCGCCCCTCCGACGAGGACGCCGCGCCCTGGGCCGACCTCGACTGGGAGGAGGCCGCGGTCGCCTCGCTGCGCCTGCTGCACGGGGCCGGGCACCGCGACCTGTGCTTCGTGTCGACGGTGGAGGAGGACATCGCCTCGGGTCGCAGCTACTCCGTGCGCGGTCTGCGCGGGGCCGAACGCGCCGCCGCCGAACTCGGCGTCCCCGTGCGCGTCCTGCCCTCGGCGAAGGACCCCGCCGAGCTGTACCGGCGGCTGGACGCGCTCCTCGACGGGGAGCGCCCGCCCACCGCGCTCGCCCTCCAGCACCCCGCCGCCGTGCCCGGGGTCCTGCGACACCTCGCCGCGCGCGGCACCGACGTGCCCGGGGACGTCTCCCTGGTGGCCATCGGCAGCTTCCCCGAGGACCTCGCGGGACTGGACGTGACCCGGGTCGAGCTGCCCGTCGAGCGGATGTCGGCCGCCGTGACCCGGCTGGCCGCCGAGGCCGCGCGCGGCAGCCCGCCGTTCCCGGGAGGACGGCGCGAACTCATCCCGCCCGAGATCACCCCCGGGGGGACGGTAGCCGCTCCCCCGCCCTGACCCCCACCGGCCCCGGTGACCCGCTCGCCGGACCCGACGGCCGGTCGCGACCCCGGCGGCGCCAGCCCCCTACGCGACCGGCGCGTTGACACCCGCCCCCGCCGAGAAGGCCCCCCGACATGCACGAACACCTGTACCGACACCCGCACCGCCCACTACGAACGGCGTCGGCGGCCGCCTGCGCCGCGGCGCTCGCCCTCACCGGAGTCGGCTGCGCGGCCGAACGCGACCCGAGCGTGTACACCATCATGGACTCCAGCACCGACGAGCCCTACCACACCTGGGACCAGGAGGCGATGGACGCCTGCGGGGAACAGGTGGGCGTGGAGGTGCGCCACATCAGCGTGCCCGCGGACCAGCTCGTGCCCAAGGCCCTGCGGATGGCCTCCTCCGACTCGCTCCCCGACGTGCTCAACCTCGACGGCTCGGACCTGCCGCAGTTCGCGGCGGCCGGGGGCCTGGTACCGCTGGAGGAACTCGGCATACCCACGGACGGACTGTCCGAGGGCGCGCTGTCCATCGGCAGCTACGAGGGCGTGTACTACGGCGCCGCCCGGTCGGTGAACTCCCTCGGCCTCTTCTACAACGCGGCCGTCCTGGAGGAGGCGGGCATCGACCCGCCCCGGACCTGGGCTGAGCTGGAGGAGGCCGCCGCCGAGCTGACCGGGGGCGAGCGCTACGGCCTGGCGATCAGCGCCCTGGCCACCGAGGACGGCGTCTACCAGTTCCTGCCGTGGCTGTGGTCCAACGGCGGCGACGAGAGGGAGCTGGCCTCACCGGAGTCGGTGGAGGCGCTGGAGTACGTCACCTCCCTGGTCGAGGCGGGATCGGTCTCCCCCTCGGTGGTCAACTGGACCCAGGCCGACGTCAACGACCAGTTCATCGCGGGCAACGCGGCCATGATGGTGAACGGCCCCTGGCAGCTGCCGGTCCTCCAGGAGCACCCCGACCTGGAGTGGGCCGTGGCGGAGATCCCCGTGCCCGAGGCCGGGGACACCTCGGTGGCTCCGATCGGCGGGACCACCTTCACCGTGCCGGTCAACGCCGAGGACCCCGACCGCGAGCGCGTGGCCGCCGAACTCGTGGCCTGCCTGACCACGGCCGAGGCGCAGCTGGACTGGTCCACCAAGGGCAGCAACGTGCCCGTGGACACCGGGGCGGCCGAGCAGTACCGCGACCTGGTCCCGGAACTGGCCCCGTTCGTGGACCAGGTGCGCACGGCGCGCAGCCGGACCGAGCACGCCGGCACCGAGTGGAACGCCTACTCCCAGGCCATCGGCACCGCGCTCCAGGCGGCGCTCACCGGCGAGGCGAGCCCGCGGGAGGCCATGGAACGCGCCCAGGCGCGGGTCGAGGCGGAGCTGGAGGCCCGGTCATGACGGCGACGGGGACGAGGCCCACGGCGACGGCGGCCGCGAGGACGGCGACCACGGCGCGCGGGCGCCAGAACCTCACCAAGTGGCTGTTCGTCGCCCCGGCGCTGCTGTACATGCTGCTGTTCTTCGGGTACCCGCTGGTCCGCAACGTGGCGATGAGCTTCCAGGACTACACCTTCTCCACGTACTTCACGGGGGAGGCGCCGTTCAACGGGCTGGAGAACTGGCGGGCGGTCTTCGCCAACGAGCTGTTCGGCGCGTCCCTGTGGCACACCCTGCTGTTCACGCTGGGATCGCTGGCGGGGCAGTTCTGCATCGGCATGGCGCTGGCGGTCTTCTTCAGCCGCCGCTTCCCGCTGTCGGGGATCATGCGGTCCCTGCTCCTGCTGCCGTGGCTGATCCCGATGGTGGTGGCCGGCACCGTCTGGCGCCGGGTCCTGGACCAGGAGACCGGCGTGCTGAACGAGTCGCTCCAGGCGCTCCAGATCACGTCGTCGGCCGTGCCCTGGCTGAGCAGCCCCGACTTCGCGCTGCTGTCGGTGGTGCTGGTCAACATCTGGATCGGCATCCCCTTCAACATGGTGATCCTCTACGGCGGGCTCCAGGAGATCCCCGCGGAGCTGCGCGAGGCGGCCGTGCTCGACGGCGCGGGCCCGCTGCGCACCTTCTTCGGGGTGACCCTGCCCCTGCTGCGGCCCGTCGTGACCGTGGTGCTGGTGCTGGGCTTCATGTCGACCGTGAAGATCCTGGACCTGATCCTGGCGCTGACCAACGGCGGTCCGGCGCACTCCACGGAGACCCTGGGCACCCTCACCTACCAGCTGTCCTTCCTCCAGCTCGACTTCGGCCAGGGGGCCGTGGTCGGCAACGTCCTGATCCTCGTCAGCATGGTGTTCGCGGTCATCTACCTGCGCGCCAACCGTGGAGGTGTCACCCGATGAGCGCCGCACCCGAGAGCACCGCCCCCTCCCCGGCGGGCCCGTCCCGGAGCGGCGGGGCACCGGCCACCGCGCGGCCCCGGCGCCCGCGCGTGACGCGCAGGGCGCGGGGCGACGCCGTGAGCGCGGTGTTCGGCGGCCTGGTCCTGGCCGTGCTGTTGTTCCCGCTGTACTGGATGGTCAACACGGCGCTGCAACCGGGCGCCGCGATGGTGGAGCTGCGGTGGTTCCCGCGCACGCTCGACCTCGGCAACTTCCAGCGGGCCTGGGAGTCGCAGGCGGGCAACCTGCTCACCTCGATCCTGGTGGCGCTCGGCGCGGTCGCGGTCTGCCTGGCGGTGGCCACCCCGGCGGCCTACGCCCTGGCCCGGTTCCGGCTGCGCGGCGCGGAGACGGTCGTGTTCGCCACCCTGATCACCCAGATGGTCCCGGGCATCGTCGTGGCCAACGCGCTGTACAACGCCTACGTCGAACTGGACCTGGTCAACTCCTACCTCGGGCTGATCCTGGCCGACGCGTCCCTGGGCATCCCCTTCACGATCGTCCTGCTGCGCGCGTTCATGGTGTCCATCCCCGAGGAGGTGCTGGAGGCCGGGATGCTCGACGGCGGCGGACGCCTGCGCGTGCTGGTCTCGATCGTGCTGCCGATGAGCCGCAACGCGCTGATCACGGGCAGCCTGTTCACCTTCCTGTTCGCGTGGTCGGACTTCCTGTTCGCGCTGACGCTGAACACGACCGACGCGGTCAAGCCCGTGACGCTCGGCATCTACGAGTACATCGGCGCGCACGTCGGCGACTGGGGCGCCGTCATGGCCGTGGCCGTCCTCTCCTCGATCCCCGCGGCGGTGCTCCTGGTCGTCGCGCAGAAATACGTGGCGGCCGGGATCTCCGGGGGGTCGATCAAGTGACCCGCCGCCCGCACCACCGGCGAACCGAGACCACGACGACAGGGAAGGGACGCCCATGAAGTTCACCGACGGCTTCTGGCAGATGAGGGAGGGCGTGCGCGCCAACCGCGCGCGCGAGGCCCGCGATGTGCGGGTGCACGACGACCGGTTCACCCTCTACGCCCCGGTGCGCCCGATCGGGCACCGGGGGGACACACTCAACACACCGCTGATCACGGTGGACTGCTGGTCGCCCGCGCCCGGCGTGATCGGGGTGCGGAGCACGCACCTGGCGGGCTCGGTCCGGCGCGCGCCGGAGTTCGACGTGCGCAGTGACCCCGGCGCCGCCCCCTCGGTGGTGAGGGACGGTTCCTCGGTGGAGCTGACCAGCGGTGAGCTGTCGCTTCGGGTGGCCACCGAGGGCCCCTGGCGGATGGAGTTCCGCGCGGGCGGCGCCGTGCTGACCGGCTCCGACGCCAAGGGCACCGCGTTCATGGAGGACGCGGACGGCTCCCACCACATGCTCGGGCAGCTGTCACTGGGGATCCGCGAGCTGGTGTACGGCATGGGCGAGCGGTTCACGCCGTTCACGCGCAACGGCCAGACCGTGGACATCTGGCAGGCCGACGGCGGCACGAGCAGCGAGCAGGCCTACAAGAACGTGCCGTTCTACCTGACCAACCGGGGCTACGGGGTGTTCGTGGCGCACTCGGGGCCGGTGTCGTTCGAGGTCGGCTCGGAGTCGGTGGGCCGCGTGCAGTTCAGCGTGGAGGACCACGCCCTGACCTACTACGTGATCCACGGGGAGAGCCCCAAGGAGATCCTGGCCCGGTACACCGCGCTCACCGGCCGCCCCGCGCTGCCGCCGCGGTGGTCGTTCGGGCTGTGGCTGTCCACGTCGTTCACCACCTCCTACGACGAGGACACGGTCAACCGCTTCATCGACGGCATGGCGGAGCGGGGCGTGCCGCTCAGCGTGTTCCACTTCGACTGCTTCTGGATGCGCGAGTTCCACTGGTGCGACTTCGAGTGGGACCCGGAGCTGTTCCCCGATCCCGTGGGCATGCTCTCCCGGCTCAAGGGGCGCGGGCTGCGGACCTGCGTGTGGATCAACCCCTACATCGCCCAGCGGTCGGCGCTGTTCGAGGAGGGCTCCCGGCTGGGGCACCTGGTCCGGCGGCCGGACGGGACCGTGTGGCAGTGGGACATGTGGCAGGCGGGGATGGCGCTGGTGGACTTCACGTCCGCCGACGCCCGCGCGTGGTACGCCGGAAAGCTCAAGGCCCTGCTCGACATGGGTGTGGACTGCTTCAAGACCGACTTCGGCGAGCGGGTGCCGACCGACGTGGTGTGGTCGGACGGCTCCGACCCGCAGGCCATGCACAACTACTACACGCACCTGTACAACGAGACGGTGTTCGACCTGCTGAAGCGCGAGCGCGGTGAGGGCGAGGCCGTCCTGTTCGCGCGCTCGGCCACGGCGGGCGGGCAGAGCTTCCCGGTGCACTGGGGCGGCGACTGCGCCTCGACGTTCGAGGCGATGGCGGAGAGCCTGCGCGGCGGCCTGTCCCTGGGGCTGTCGGGGTTCGGGTTCTGGAGCCACGACATCGGCGGCTTCGAGGGCACCCCCGACGCCGCGGTGTTCAAGCGCTGGCTCGCGTTCGGCCTGCTCTCCTCGCACAGCAGGCTGCACGGCAGCCGCTCCTACCGGGTGCCGTGGGACTTCGACGAGGAGTCCACCGAGGTGGCCCGCGTGTTCACCCGGCTCAAGTGCGCGCTCATGCCCTACCTGTTCGGCGCGGCCGTTCAGGCCCACCGGGAGGGGACGCCCGTGATGCGCGCGATGCTGCTGGAGTTCCCCGACGACCCGACCTGCCACCACCTGGACACGCAGTACATGCTGGGTGAGGACCTGCTGGTCGCCCCGGTGCTGAGCGCGGACGGCTCCGTGGAGTACTACGTCCCCGAGGGCGTGTGGACCCACCTGGTCACGGGCGAGACGGTGCGGGGCCCGGTCTGGCGCCGCGAGACCCACGGGTTCGACTCCCTGCCCCTGCTGGTGCGGCCGAACGCGGTCCTGCCGGTCGGCGCGGTGGACGACCGGCCCGACTACGACTACACGGACGGGCTGACCCTGCGCGTGTACGGGGCCGGGGAGGCGGCCCCGGCGACCACCACGGTCGTGCCGTCCGCCGACGGTTCGGCCGCCGCGGTCTTCCGGACCGAACGCTCGGGGGACGGGGTCACCGTGGAGGCCGAGGGCGCTCCGGCCCACGGGTGGCGGGTGCTGCTGGCCGGCGCTGGCGGGGCCGAGGCCGATGCCACCGGGGCGGAGGTCACCGTGACCGACGACGGCACCCTGGTGTCGGTCCCGGCCGGGACCGCCCGCGTGGGCCTGCGCCTGTCCTGACGCGCGAGGGCCCCGGCGTCCGCCGGGGCCCTCGGCACACGTCGGGGGTTCTCGGCGCGCACCGGGGACCCGGGAGCACATGAAGGGGAGCTGAGGCGCGCGGGCGGTGGCGGACGCGGCGTGTGCCCCGCGGGCCCTACGCCGCCTCGTCCAGGGCCGGGGCGGTGTGTCCGGCCAGCCTCCGGTGCAGGTACCGCAGCCCCTCGGCGGTGACCCGCAGCTGCGGCCTCCCCGGCACGCGCCTGCCCGTGCGGGGGTGGTCGTAGGACGTGGGCCGCAGGCGCAGGTGCCGTTCGTGCCGGGCCCTGGGCACGTCGTCGTCCGGGGAGACCATTCCGCTGGCGCGGATGAAGGAGAACAGTCGGCGCTGCCCGGTGGAGATGGCGGGGTCGCGGTTGAGGACGTGCGCCGCCTCGCGTACGGAGTAGTCCCCGTCGGCCGAGGCCAGGACGTTCCACGCGCGGGCCGCGGAGGCGGTCTCCCCCGCCTCGGCGTGCGCCCGCAGGGCCCGGCGCGCGGCCGCGGAGACCTCACGCCCGAAGCGTTCGAGGGAGGCCAGCGCCTCCGGGGTCATCGCGCCGAGGTCGGCGTCGGCCAGGACCTCGTCGTACGGCATGTGTTCGGTGTGCTGCACCGCTCCTCCCCACGGCCTCCGCTCCCGCCCGCCGTCTCGGGCGCCGGAGCGGCGTTGCGGCGGGCCCTCACCACCGGCCCGCACTCCTGTTGTCTTTTCCAACCAGAAAGCGCCGTTGGATATTCCCGTAAAAGCTCCGCGTGCCCCGCCGGGAAGAGGGTCGGAACAGCCCGCCGGACCAGGCCGGACCGCCTGACCAGAGGGGCTTGTCGCACCTCCGCCAGAAGGTTCGGGAAAAAGCGACCGTCCGCCGCCGGGAACGCAATTTCCACCGCAGTTAAAACCCTCCTCCGGGTTCTTCACGGCGCTTCGTCATCCGTTTCCCGTCTTTTCCGGCGCGAGAAAAACCTCCGGCGCCGCGCCGCCGTCCGGGTCCGGCGGGCGCGGCGCCGTCACTCAGTCCGCACGGACCGGGCGCGACCGGAGGGCACGCGGGCGGACGAAGGCCCGGCTGCGGTCCCGGGTGCGCAGGCGGAACGCCGCCCCCGCCACCGCCACCGTGGCCAGGAACCACGCCGGCCCCAGCAGCAGGTACGCGAGCGGCACCGTGTCCTGGAAGCCCGCGGCGACCCCGGTCTGCATGGTGCCGTAGGTGGGCAGGTAGCGCACGACGTCGCTGTCCGAGGACGGGTTGGCCACCGGGTTCTGCAACCCCATGTCGATGATGGACAGCATGACGATGCAGAACATGCCCTCCAGCTCCCCCCGGAGCAGGGCCGCCAGCATCACCCCGATCCCGCCGAAGGCCAGCGCGGACCCCAGCAGGGAGAGCCACAGCATGAACGGCTGTTCGGGGATCCAGTACCAGCAGATCACCGCCACCGCGTAGGCGCAGACCAGCGCCGAGGCCGTGACCAGCGCCGTGAGCTTGGCCGCGAGCAGGTGCAGGCGCGGGTACCCGGCCATCGCCAGCCGCTGGTCGAACCCGAAGGAGCGGTAGGTGACGATGAACATCATGAACCCGACGATCAGCGTGACGGCGTTGACGGCGCCGGAGATCTTGCTGACGTGGTTGCCGTGCACGGTGACGGTCTCCCCGGTGGCGCGCAGGAGGAACCGCACGTCGGCGTCGGCGATCACGAGGTAGACCAGGGTGATCCAGACGGGGATGAAGAGCACCACCAGGACCAGCGCCAGCCGGTTGCGCAGGTGCTCCAGCAGGGCCATGCGGGTGGCGGTGGCGTAACGGGTCCAGGCGCGGCGCATCACCGGCCCTCCGCCGCCGCCGCGGGGGCCGAGGGTGCCGACGAGGACGCCCCCTCCACCAGACGCCCGCCCTCCAGCCGCCACAGGCGGTCGAAGCGCACCGTGTCGAAGGCGATGTGCGAGACCACCAGCACGGAGCGGCCCCGGTCGCGCAGGTCGGCCGCCAGCCGCCAGAACCGCTCGTAGGTGTCCCAGTCGAACCCCTGGTAGGGCTCGTCCAGGAGCAGCAGGTGCGGGTCGTGCATCAGCGCGAGGGTGAGGTTGAGCTTCTGGCGGGTGCCGCCGCTGAGCGTGGAGACCCGGTGGTGGAGGTACTCGGCGAACCCGAGGACGTCGAGGAGTTCGCGGGCGCGGGACAGGTCGGGCAGGTCGTGCGCGACCTGGAAGAGGCGCAGGTGCTGGGAGACGGTGAAGGCCGGGTTCAGCACCGTGTGCTGGGGGCAGTAGCCCAGGCTGCCGGGGTGCTCGACGGTGCCGCGGTCGGGGGCGAGGACGCCCGAGAGGATGCGCAGCAGGGTGGACTTGCCGGAGCCGTTCTCCCCGACCAGTCCGGCCAGGCAGGCCTCGGGGAGTTCGAGTTCGGCGCCGCGCAGCACGTGGTGGCGGCCGTAGGACTTGTGGACGCCGCGGACCCGCAGCGCCGGTGTGGGGGTGGGTGCGTGTGACATCGGTCTGCTCACTCGTGAGGGAGGGGGAGGGGGTCGCCGCTGCTACTCGCGTTCCCTGCGGGCGGCGTAGGCGCCGAGGGCGCCCATCATGACGGAGGTCCGCGTGCAGGGCACCAGGTCCCGCAGGGGCTTCCACGTCCGCTCGACCAGGCCCTGGGCCTCCCCGGTGCAGGCGGCGACCGCGCCGCACTCCTCCAGGGACGCCGCGGCGGCGGCCACGGTCGCCTCGTCGGCGTCGCCGTCGCGCACCGAGTACCAGAGCTCGCGCAGCCGGCGGGGCGGCAGCAGGGCCACGGCGTGGGCCAGCGGCATCGTGACCTTGCCCGCGCGCAGGTCCTCGGCGGTGTGCTTGGTCGCCGAGCGCCCACCGCCCCCGGCGGGCGCGGTGAGGCCGCGTAGGTCCATGACGTCGTCGGAGATCTGGTAGGCCAGCCCCACGGCGTCGAAGTACTCGCCCAGCGCCCGGAACTGCTCCTCGCGGGCACCTGCGACGAGCGCGCCGATCTCGGCCAGCCCCCGCACGGGCGCCGCGGTCTTGAGCCAGTGGCCCGAACGCACCCGCCGCAGGAGCGCCTCGGCGTCGCCCGTCTCCACGGCCTCGTCCATCGCGGCCCGGTGGCCCGCGATGTCGATCGCCTGGCCGCCGTGTCCGGCCCGCAGCGCCCGGAGGTAGACCTGGTAGACGCGCAGCCTCAGGGCCGCGTCGTCGGGCAGGACCCGGTTCAGGACCCGGTCCAGCGCGAAGTAGGCCGCCGTCCCCGCGTTGACGGCGACCGCCTCGCCGAAGACGACGTGGGTCGCGGGTCGGCCCCGCCGCAGCGGTGAGCGGTCCTCGACGTCGTCGATGATGAGGCTGCCGGTGTGCAGGAGCTCGGCGGCTGCCGTCAGGGGCCGGTAGGGCTCGCTGTCGACGCCGAACAGCTCGATGGCCGCCATCGAGACGTAGGAGCGCCAGCTCCTGCCCAGGCCCGCGGTGGCGTGCCGCACAGGGCCCACGAGCGAGGCGTGCAGGTCCTCCAGCACCGCGCCGTCGAGCCGCTCGGGCCGGTGCTCGGTCCCGGCCAGCTCCGCCAGGGAGCGCGCGTCCGGATCCGCCGGGTAGAGGAGGTCGATCTCCTGGCGGGTGATCGCGCGGACGCGGGTGACGTGGCGCTCGAAGTCCTCGATCCGGGTGTCGGGGAAGACCTCCCACAGTCCGTGGCCGCGGACCGGATGGCCGCCCATCGTGCCCTCGGCGTCGGCGTGGGCCTCCAGCCTCCCGGAGGGGGCGGTGACCGAGGCCGTCTCCTGGCGCGGGAACCACGCCGTGGTCCGGAGCCGCAGGTCCAGGAGCGGGACCTCCACGTCGCAGGCCGTGGGATAGGTGTTGAGGGTGGTCAGGGACGTCCAGGGGCGCAGGCCGCGCAGGGTCGCGGGCGCCTCGACGCGCTCCCCGTCCGGGGAGGACAGCACGGCCGTCGCCCCGCACGCGGCCGGGGCCCCGTCCGGGGCGTCGGCCCCGCCGGTGCGGTGGACGGCCAGCTCCCATCCGTTGTCCAGGCGGACGCGGGCACGGGACCAGGAGGCGTCGCGGCCGTCCCGCGCGGGGAGGATGTCCCCGCCGAACGCGCGCTCGTGCCAGCCCCGGCCCGTGACCCGCGCGGATCGGCCCCGGAAGTGGAGGACCCCCGCGGCCTCCAGGCTCGCGGCCTCCAGGACGGGGACCTCCAAGACTGGGGCTTCGGGGCTCTCGGCCCCGGGATCCGCGTCCGTGGAGGCGCGGGCCGTGCCGACGTGCTCGCGCGGTCGGCCGCCGTTCCCGGGCGGGGACAGCCGCAGCCGGAAACCGGACTCCTCCCCCCGCGCCTCGACGAGGAGACCGCCGTGCCCGTCCCCGCGCACGAGCACCACGTCCCCGGCGTCCAGGTCCAGGGGCGCCTCCCGCCACCGTGCCGCGCGCGGGAGCAGGCGGTCGGGTTCCGGCAGGCGCCCCTGGGAGAGGGCGTCGAGGAGCGCCCGGCGCACCCGCGGGTCGGTGACCCGGTCGGCCCCGACGAGGGCACGGACCGCGTCGACGCACCCCTGGTCCACCCACGACTCGCCGCCGTGCACGCGTGCGCTCCGATCGGCCACGTGCCAGACCGCCTGGTGGGCCTCCGCGCCCCCTTCCGCCGCGCCGCCGAGGCGGGCGAAGGAGAACACCAGGCCGTACTCGTCCGCACCGTCGACCAGGCGGAACGCGAACCGCAGTTGGTCGGTCCCGCCCCGCGGGTCCGGCGCGTCCGGCTCCGCGGCGGGACGCGTCGCCCTCCTCCGCCGCTCCCCGGAACCGTCCCGTGGCCCCGGGACCCCGCCATGTCCAAACGCGTCCATCGCGCCTACTTCCCGCTCGTACGGCCCGGGGTCACCACCCCGGACACAAGCGGAGAGTATCTGACTAATCACCCTCCGGGGTAATCGGAGACGAAAGCAGCGGACCGGGGGACTACCCCAGGAGGCCGCGCCGGTACGCCTCGGCGACCGCCGCGGCCCGGTCGCGCACGCCGAGCTTGTTGTACACGTGCTGGAGGTGGGTCTTGATGCTCGCCTCGCTGATGAACAGCCGCGCCGCCGCGGCCCGGTTGGACGCGCCGTCGGCGACGAGCCCCAGCACCTGCAGCTCACGGTCGCTCAGGCTCTGGCCCGCGGGTCTGCGGACCTGCCCCATCAGGTGCCGGACCGCGGTCGGCGCCAGGACCGACTCCCCCCGGTGCACCGCGCGCACCCCGCGCAGGAGTTCGTCGGGGGAGGCGTCCTTGAGCAGGTAGCCGGTGGCCCCGGCCTCGATCGCCGGGAGCACGTCGCTCTCGCTGTCGAAGGTGGTGAGGACGAGGACGCGCACGTCCGGCCGCTCCCGGGACAGGACGGCGATCGCCCCGACACCGGACAGGACCGGCATGCGCAGGTCCATCAGCACCACGTCCACGGCCAGCCGTCCGACCAGTTCGACCGCCTCGCGGCCGTTGGCGGCCTCGCCGACCACCTCGATGTCGTCCTGCGCGGTGAAGGCCCCGCGCAGGCCGTCGCGCACGACCGGGTGGTCGTCGGCGATCAGGACCCGGATCACGCCGCCCCCACCGGAATCGCGGGCACCGTGGCGCTGACGGCGGTGCCCTCCCCCTCGCCGCTCTCGATCTCCAACGCTCCTCCGATCCCGCGCACGCGCTGGCGCATGCTGCTGAGCCCGAACCCGTGCTGGTTGTCTCCCGTGATGCCCCTGCCGTCGTCGCGCACGTCGAGCAGGACGACGTCGTCGGAGTAGGACAGGGTCACGCCCACGCGCGAGGCGTCGGCGTGCCTGGCGACGTTGGTGAGCGCCTCCTGGGCCACCCGGAAGAGGACCACCTCGATCGCCGGGCTCAGGGCGACGCGTTCGCCGGTGACGTCGAGGTCGGGACGGACGCCGTGCTCCTCCGCCCAGCGGCGGGTGAGTTCGCCCAGGGCCTCGGGCAGCTGGCTCTCCGCCAGCTGCCCGGGGCGCAGGGCCTGCACGGAGCGCCGGGCCTCGGCCAGGCTCTCCCGCGCCAGGCCGAGCGCGCGGTCCGCGTGCGGACGCGCCGCCCCGGGGTCCTCCCACACCCGCTGCGCCGCCTGGATCTGCGTCACGATCCCGGCGAGCCCCTGGGCCAGGGTGTCGTGGATCTCCCGTGCCATCCGCTGGCGCTCGTCCAGCACCCCGGCCTCCCTGGCCTGGGTGAGCAGCTGCGCGTGCAGCCCGGCGTTCTCCTCCAGGGCCGCCTCCAGTCTGGCCACCGTCACCCGGCGCTCCCGGTGCTGTTCGGCCGCCTTGGACGCGATCACGAGCCCTCCGCCGACGGCCACGGTCTGGATGGTGATCACGCCGACGTAGACGAACAGGTGCTCCAGGAACGGCCGCTCCGTGTCCGTTCCGGGGAACCCCATCGTGTTCGTGTACAGCGCGACCGCGGTGGCCGCGATCCCGACGAGGGTCAGCCGCCGGGGCAGCGCCATCGCGCGGAAGAACAGCGAGACCGTGAACATCATGAACAGGGTGTCGTGCGCCATCAGCGCCGAGGCCAGCGCGAGGAGCACCGCGAAGTGGATCCCGGCGGGCAGCGGTCGGCCGTCCCGCCACGGCGGCGCGTACCCGAGGAGCACCCAGGCGGCGGTGAGCGCGGTCAGGCCGACGGTGACCGCGTGTTCGGTCCAGTCCGCCACGGGCCGGGACAGGACCAGCGCCGCCGAGGGCAGCAGCAGGGCCCAGGGGGCGGCGGCGAGGAACCCGTCCCACCACCGGTCCCAGTCCCGCACGGCGTCCGCCCCGGTGCTCCGTCGGCTCATCCGCCGCTCACTCCCATCGGAACAGTCGGGCCGCCAGCGCCGCGGCCACCGCGGCGATCCCCGCCATTATCGCCAGTCGAACGAGTTGCGGCAGCCCCGCGTCCCCGGCTCCGCCCGACCAGCTCTCCAGCAGGAGCCGGGCGCCGGGCGGCGCGAACTCCCCCGCGCGCACCAGGAGGTCGGGCAGGGCGTTCTGCGGCAGGAAGACCCCGCCCAGGAGCAGCAGGAGCATGTACAGCGTCATCGACAGGCCGTTGGCCGCGCCCGCGCTGGGCGCCACGGCTGCGATGAGGACCCCCAGCGCGATGAGCGAGGCGGTCCCGACGGCGAACGCGGCGGTGAACAGCAGCGGCCGGCTCGGCGGCTCGACGTCCAGGACCAGCCAGGAGGACAGCACCAGGAGCGCGGCGGAGACGGCCGCCGCGGCGAAGACCACGATGATCTGCGCGCTCAGGAGCGTTCCGGGGTGCATCGGCGTGGTCGACATCCGGCGCAGGACGCCCCGCTCCCGGTAGGCGGCCAGGGTGGTCGGCAGGTGCTGGACGCACAGGATCCCCATGCCGAGGATCAGGGCCATGGGAGCCCAGGTGTCGACGAAGCGCAGGCCGCCGAACTCCGGGGAGGGCTCCCGCAGCGTCGGCAGGGCGCCGAGCCCGAGCAGGAGCGCGGTGGGCAGCAGGATGCCGACGCTGACGGCCACGGGCTCGCGCGTCAGCAGCCGGGCCTCGGTCACGGTGACGCGCAGCAGGGTGGACACGGTGGCCCTCCTCTTGGTGTCGGTGCTCATGATTCGAGGGCCCTTCCGGTCAGGGCGACGAACGCGTCGTCCAGGCTGGAGCGCTCCACGCGCAGGTCCTCGGCGACGACGTGCTCGCGGGCCAGGACGGAGGTCACGGCGTGGAGCAGGTTGTCCCGCCCCGCCACCCGGACCTGGCGTCCCCTGCGGTGCGCGGAGACCACCTCGGGCCGCGCGGTGAGCAGCTGCTCGTCGAACTCTGGGGGCGCGCGGAAGGTCACCCGCTGCTCCGGGCCGGCCCGCGTGACGAGCCCGGCCGGGGTGTCCAGGGCGGCGACGCGGCCCGAGTCGATCAGCGCGAGCCGGTCGCAGAGCCGCTCGGCCTCGTCCATGAAGTGGGTGACGAGCACGACCGTGACCCCGGATTCGCGCACGTCCTCGATGAGGTCCCAGGTGTCCCTGCGCGCCTGGGGGTCCAGTCCCGTGGTCAGCTCGTCGAGGATGGTCACCGCGGGTCGGCCCACGAGGGCCAGGGCGATGGACACCCTCTGCTTCTGTCCCCCGGACAGCCTGCGGTACTGGGTGTCGCGCTTGTCGGCGATGCCCAGCCTCTCCATGAGCTGACCGGTGTCGGCCGGGGAGCGGTAGAAGGATGCGTAGAGGTCGAGGGCCTCCCCGACCCTGATCCTGTCGGGCAGCCGCGCCTCCTGGAGCTGGATACCGAGGCGCTGGCGGACCCCGTCCCGCTCCCGCCTCGGGTCTTGGCCGAGCACGGTGATCGACCCCGCGTCGGTGGGGCGCATCCCCGCGACGCACTCGACCGTGGTGGTCTTCCCGGCCCCGTTGGAGCCGAGGATCCCGAAGATCTCACCCTCCTGGACGGAGAAGGACACGTCGTCGACGACGACCTTCTCCCCGTAGCGCTTGTGCAGGTTCCTGACGTCGATGATCGGCATGTCCCGAGCATCGCCCGCGGCGGGTGCGCCGCGGATCGCCCGCCCGGCCACGGAATCGGTGGATCGCGGCGTCAACCGATCGGTTGACGCGCTCCTTCCGGACGGTGGACGGAGGCCGTCTGTCACACGAGGGACGAAAGTTATCGCAGATAACTCAGGTAGCACTGTGGCCTCATGCGCTACCAGAGGGTAATATCCTCAAACGTCGACATTTCTGTTACATTGCCACAACAGGCACAGTAAAGGGGGTAGCGAACGTTGAAACGGTCGTCGCTCACCCCTCACGTGGCATTCAGCGCCATCCAAACCTCGGATGTGCACTGAATCCGGAAGAAGACGAGGCAGCGATGAGGGTTCCCGACACCCCCGCTACTGCCGAAGGAGCGCTACGTCCGTCCCCTTCGTTCCAGCCCGCGCACACGGCCCCGTCAGGAGCGCCGGAGGCTGGGAGTACCCGAAGGGCGGAACCGGCCGCCGGGGCGGCCCATCCGTTCCCCGGGACTCCGCCGGGCCAGCGGTGAGCTGAGGCCCTCCCGCGCGCGTCCGGTCCTCCGGCTCCGCGCGCGTGGAGCCCACACGTGTCCCCTCGGTCGGCGAACCAGTGGGGAACGCGTGTCCGCACCCCCGGCATGACTACGCTCCGTCACCACGGTGGTACGTGCACCCCCGTGGCACAGCCCTTTCCGCGACCTGATTGGAGGCTTCCTTGTCTCCCCGCTCCATCGAAGAGGTACCACTCCCCGCCCCCGCCGTCATCGAGGCGGTCCGGCAGTCGTGCTCCGCGTTACCGCCCGGCTCCACCCGTCTGGCCGACCGCTTCTACCAGAACCTGTTCGAGATGGCGCCCGCCGTCCGCGACATGTTCCCCGCGAACATGCAGACGCAGAAGGAGCGCATGGCCTTCGCCCTGCTGGAGGTCGTCCGCTACCTCGACGAACCCGAGGAGGTCGCCGGGTACCTGAGGCGGCTGGGCGCCCAGCACAAGCGGGACATGGACATCAAGCCCGAGCACTACCCCTACGTGGGCCGCGCCCTGGTGCGCGCGGTCAGCGAGGTCTCGCCGACCTGGTCCTCCTCCATGAGCTCCGCCTGGATCGTGGTCTACGAGTGGATCACCGCCAACATGCTCGCGGGGGCGCGCGAGGCCGAGTCGGGCGGGTCGGCCGGGTCGGGTGAATCCCGGACGGCCAGGCACGGCAGGGCCGCCGCGTCCCCGGCCGAGGAGCGCCCCGCACCGCCCGCGCCGCCCCAGCCCGGCCCCTCCGCCGAGGGGGCCTCCCCCTACCGGCGGGCCGACGCCCCGACACGCTGACCCGTGCCGCGGCGCGGCGGCCTCACCCCGAAGGCACCGGGTGACGCCCCGGCGCGTCCGCACCCCCTTCCCCGACACCCCCCTCCTCCCCCGACAGCAGCGGCCCCTGAGTCCCTGAACAGTCACACCAGCCCCACCAGCCCCACCGAGAGGCAGTGATGCGCGAGACCTCCCCACGGCACGTTCCCGGCAGCGAGGGTGAGCACCGCGTCCAGGCGCTGAACGGCACGAGCGAACGCGCCGAACGCTTCTACCGAGACCAGATGCTCGACCACCTGAACCCGCTCATGCGCGAGTTCGTCGCCCGGCAGGAGATGATGTTCATCGCCACCTCCGACCGGCACGGCGAGTGCGACTCCAGCTTCCGCGCGGGCCCGCCGGGCTTCGTCCACGTGATCGACGAGCACACCCTGACCTATCCCGAGTTCCGGGGCAACGGCGTCTTCGCCAGCGCGGGCAACATCCTGGAGAACCCGCACGTGGGCCTGATGTTCCTGGACTTCACGCACGACCGCATCGGACTGCACGTCAACGGCCGGGCGTCCCTGCTGGAGGACGTGGAGCTGCGGCGCCACGTCCACGGCCTGCCCGAGCCCGAGGTCCCGGGTCAGAAGGCGGTGCTGTGGACGGTGGTGCACGTGGAGGAGGCCTACATCCACTGCCGCAAGCACATCCCGCACCTGCGCAAGGTCGGCCGCGACGAGGCCTGGGGCACCGACGACGCCCTGCGCAAGGGCGGCGACTTCTTCGGGTCCAAGGGCACTCCCACGCGGTGGAACACGCCCCAGACCCCCGTCTACCAGATCTGACGGGGGCCGTCCCCGCACGCCGCCCGGTGCCGGGCCGCCCGTCGCTCCGGCACCGGGTCGTCCGCCCGCGGCGGAGGCGGCGTGCGGGGCCACTCGGAGGGCTTCCCCTGCGGGGTGGTCAGCGGCGTTCGGGCACCCGCGCCAGCACGGCCTTCTGCAACGCCTCCAGCGGCCCCGCCCGGAAGCGGCGCAGCCAGAGCGTCGAGACGGTCAGGAGCAGGGCGCACACCGACGCCCACAGGCCCATCACCCACCACGGGCCGGTGTCGGCCAGGCGGGCGGCCAGCCCCAGGCCGAAGCCGTAGCAGACCAGCATGCAGACGACGTTCTGCGCGACGTAGCCGCTCATCGCCATCCGCCCCAGGGAGGACACGGCGGTGATCCCCCGTCCGGCGGGGTTCACCCGGTCCACGACCCAGCCGACCGCGCCGACCAGGCCGAGCGCCACGACGGGCGCGGCGACGTAGCGGTCCAGCATGAACAGGTCGGGTCCGGCCAGGGACGTGGCCAGGTTGACCGGCAGCCCGATCCCCAGCCCCCAGGCGAGCAGGCGGCCCCGGATCCGGCGGCCGGTGTCGTCGTCGCCGAAGGCCCCGGCGCGGAGGAGCCGCACGCCCAGCAGGAACATGAACACCATCAGGGCGAAGGTGACGACCGGTTCGGCCCGGAACAGCAGCGCGTTGTCGAGCCGGAAGGCGACCTGCTCCAGGTAACCGCCCTCGGCGTACAGCTCCACGGCCTCGGGCGGGACCTCGGCGCCCTGCGGGTCCGGTTCGGACAGGAGCGCGGCCGTGACCAGGCCGACGAAGGCCAGGTGGAGGGCGGCACACGTCCACATGACGGCGTTCTGCGCCCGTTCCGACCGGGTGAGCAGCCAGGCCACCACGATCGAGGCCGCCGCGTAGCCCATGAGCACGTCCGCGGCGAAGACCAGCGTGAAGTGCACGAGCCCCTCGGCGAACAGGAACAGCGCCCGCCACTTGTAGGGGCCGGGCCAGCGCCCGCCGCGCCTGGCCGCGGAGCGGAACTGGATGGCCAGCCCCACGCCGAAGAGCAGGGTGAGCAGGGCCAGGAACTTGCCGTTGGCGGCGAAGGCGAACAGGCCCTGCGCCAGGGTCGCCGCCGACGGGTCCTCGCGGAAGGCCGCCATCGGGCCGATCGAGTCCGGGACGAAGATGATGCCCGCCTCGGCGCCCGGTGCGGCGAACAGCCACACGTTGGTGCCCAGGGTGCCCATGATGGCGACGCCGCGCAGGACGTCGAGCAGGGGCAGCCGGGTGGTCGGGCGGGCCGTGGCCGTGCTCCGCGGTGTCGTGCTGGTCATAGCGGCCCCCTCGGGCTCTGGCTCGTACGTGTTCACGGGTTCACGGACTCTCGGGGGCGGGGAAGAGCCGGTCCAGGTGGGTGGCGAGCGCGGCGCGGACCGCGCTCTCGGAGAAGGCGTCGTCGCCGGTGATGAGGTGGTGCACGGTCAGGCCGTCCACGAGGGCGACGAGCCCGGCGGCCTCGGCCGCCGTGTCCGTGCCGGGCGGGAGTTCGCCCCGGCGCACCGCCTCGTCCATCACCTGCGTGAACACGCCCACCAGGTCGGCGGTGGTGTCCTTGTGCAGGCGCGACATCTCCGGGTCGGTCATCGTGGTCGGCAGGAACTCCAGCCACACGGTCAGCTCGGCGCGGCGTTCGTCGTCGAGCGGCAGCAGGGTCCGCGCCGCGCGGGAGACCCAGTCGCGGGCCGAGGCGATCGGCGGCCCGTCGGTGTTCACCGCCGTCAGCCGGTCGGCGCCCTGCTTGTAGAGGTACTCCACGCCGAAGCGCAGCAGTTGCGACTTGGTGCGGAAGTAGCGCTGCACCAGGCCGACCGAGACGCCGGCCCGGTCGGCGACGTCGGCGAGGGTGGTCCGCGCCAGCCCCCGCTCCCCCACCGTGCTCAGGAGCGCGCGGGCGACCTGCCGCCTGCGCTCCTCGTGGTCCGCTGTTCGTGCCATGAAAAAATAATACGGTAATATTTTTCTGCCGTCCAGGTCCCGGAGGCGTCCGGCCGGGGCGTGGCGACACCCGGCCGCGCCGCACCCCGGCGCGCCCGCCCCCGAACGCGGAACGTGGCCGGGGCGTCGCGGATCGGCCGCCGCGACCTGGAGGAACGTCGGGTCTGTCCACTGTGGTGCAATTGTTCGGGGGTTCGCGGGCAGGTGGGGGCCGCGGACTCCGCAACAGCACACCGAGACGAGGGGGTTCCCCGATGACCAACCGCGCGTACGTGATCGCAGGGTCGGAGGCCACAGGCGGCGCCGGCATCCAGGCCGACCTCAGGGCCTTCCAGGAGCTGGGCGTCTACGGCATGGGGACGATCACCTGCATCGTGTCCTTCGACCCGAAGAACGGCTGGGGCCACCGCTTCGTCCCCGTGGCCCCCGAGGTCATCGCCGACCAGATCGAGGCGGCCACCTCCTGCCACGACCTGGACGTGGTCAAGATCGGCATGCTGGGCACCCCGGACACCATCGACGTGGTCGCCGAGGGGCTCCGGCGCCAGCCGTGGCGGCACGTGGTCCTGGACCCCGTGCTGATCTGCAAGGGCCAGGAGCCGGGCGCGGCCCTGGACACCGACAAGGCGCTCACCGCGCAGATCCTGCCGCTGGCCACCGTGATCACGCCCAACCTCTTCGAGGCGCGCACCCTCGCGGGGATGGAGGCGCTGGAGACGGTGGACGACCTGGTCGAGGCCGCCCGCCGCATCCACGGGCTGGGGCCGCGGCACGTCATCGTCAAGGGCGGCGTGGAGCTGCCGGGCCCGGACGCCGTGGACGTGTACTTCGACGGTGAGGAGACGGTCGTCCTCAGCGCCCCCAAGATCGGGACCGCCAGGGTGAGCGGCGCGGGCTGCACCTTCGCCGCCGCGATCACCGCCGAGCTGGCCAAGGGCGGCGACGTGGGGCCGGCCGCCGACGTGGCCAAGGAGATGGTGCGCGAGGGCATCAGCAACCGGGTGGGCACGCACGCCCCGTTCGACTCGGTGGCCACGGTCGCCCCCGGAGCCTAGGCGGTGTTCCTTGGACCTCCGCTTCGCTTCGTCCCACCCGTCGCCCGCCACCACCCTCAACGGACGCTGCGCGCAGTCCTTCTTGTGTTCGGGCGCCGGAACGAACCCCCCAAGCTGAGGCCGGCTCAAGGACAGGACCTAGGCGGCATCTCCCCTTTGCCCTTTTTGTTGGATTTTTTACCGGGACCACGGTTCGTGCCCCCGTCCGGCGGTCAGGTCTGCCCACAGGAGCGAACACCGAGTGGGAGGCGCACATGTCCGCAGGCGACCAGGCCAGGAACAAGGCCGACGAATTGAAGGGCAAGGCCAAGGAGAAGCTCGGCGAGGCCACGGACAACCAGCAGTGGCAGGCCGAGGGCAAGGCCGAGAAGAACACCTCGAAGTTCAAGCAGGCGGGCGAGAAGGCCAAGGACGCCCTGACCCGGGACGACAAGCCCGGGAGATAGAGGGGGTTCCGCGCGATCCCGGGCGGGGAGGCACCGACACAGGTGCCTCCCCGCCCGCGTGCGCGTTCTCGTCACTCCCGCGCGGGGCGCCCGCGCAGCGCGAGGACGACCGCGCCGATCACCGTGAGCAGAAGGGCGAGCCCGCCCCAGACCATGCTCTGGGTCACCAGCATCTCCCCGCTCTCGGCCCCCGGCGTCCTGCCCCCGTCGCGACCGGTGACGGTCACGGCGAGCAGGACGACGACGGCGGCCGCGACGCCCAGACGCGCACCCGCGCGGGCGAGCCCCCTGAGCCCGCGCCCTCCCGCGAGGTCGTCCCGGGTGAGGCGCTCGTCCGCGCGCAGCGGCGCCAGGAGCCGGGCCAGCAGCAGGAGGGCCACGGGGAGCTGGAGCGCCCACACCGCCGTGCGGAACCAGCCGTCGAACCACACGTTCGTTCCGTAGAGCAGGGTGTGCCACACGCTGAGCGCGTAGACGACGATGACGAACCGGTGCAGTGCCCGCCACACGCGCGTCCCGGTCCAGGAGCGCACGTAGTAGGCGAGGCCGAGCGGGATCGCCAGGTAGAGGGCGATGAGGCCGATGAGGATGGCGACCTGCCCGGTCCCGGAGGAGTAGCCGCCGGGCACGAAGGTGTCCACGAACGCGGAGGACAGGCGCCCGCCCCAGCCCAGTCCGTCCTCGTTGTCCCGGACGAGTTCGAGGAAGAACGCGAGGGCGTGGGCGAACATGAGCCCGATGGTGGTCAGGCTCGTGACGCGGTGCCAGCGTTCGATCCGGGCGTGGGAGACCGGCGCCCCGGGCAGGGGGGCGGTCGAGCGGAGCAGGCCGAGCATGACGGTGATCCAGGCCCACAGCAGGCCGGACCAGCCGAAGGCCTGGCAGAGCCAGTACAGCCAGTACTCTCCGGCGTCGGCGAGGAAGGGCATGACCACGAGGGTCTGCGAGGTGCCCGCCTCGATGCGGGAGTAGAGGAGGACGAAGAGGGCGAAGGTGACGGCGAGGGCTGCGGCGGTGTCGGGTACCAGACGGCGCAGGTCGGCGCGTAGGGACCTGCGGTCGAGGCGGGGGGCTCCCCGGGCGGGGGAGGCGGCGGGTCCGGTCGGCTCTGCCATGGGCGGAACCCCTTTCGTTGTGGGGGTTCCATCGCAGCAGGGCCCCGGGGCCGCGGCCACCCCTCCTCCGCGGTTTCCCGGCCCCGGACGCGGTTCTCCGGGCCCGGCCGGGGAACAACGCCACCGCCCTGTACGGAATGTCAGTTTTTTGCCCCGTATGGGGTTCTTTGTAGTGGTGGAGCGGTGAGGCCTGGAAGGAGAACGGGAGAACCCCTACAGGAGGTGGGCATGTCCGCGTTCGACGAGTACAAGGGCAAGGCCGAGGACCTGAAGGACCAGGCCGGCGAGCACAAGGAGAAGGCCGAGGACCTCAAGGGCAAGGCCGAGGGGTACAAGGGCCAGGCCGAGGAGAAGCTCGGCGGACTCACCGGCGGCGACCGGGGCCGGGACGAGGGCCGGGAAGGCGGCTAGAGGCCGTGCCCGGCCCGTGTCGCGACGCAGGCCGGCGGGGGCGGGGGAGGCACCGGTCGCGGCGCCTCCCCCGCCCGCGTGCGGGCCCCGCGCCGAGGCCGCCTCTGAGGGCGGCGCCCCGCGGGGTGCGCGGCCCGGAGCCGGTCACCGCGCCGCCGCGGACCGGAAGCCCTCCCTGGTCATCCGGCCAGCGGGACCAGGGCGAGCCGGAGGCGGTGGCTCCCGGCCGCGAGGCGGTGGGCGGGGAGCACCCCGGGGCCGCACGAGGCCGAGCCCACGCCCTGGTGCGCCTGGTCCAGGTGCAGGTGGATCCGGTCGCCGGGGACCAGTTCGTGCGGGTGGTCGGCCGCGTCGAGCGCCGCCGTGTCCCAGCGGCGCGCGGTGAAGTCGAACACCGGGTCGCCCTCCACCCGCAGGCCCGTCCCGTCCGCCGCCCGCAGGGCGAGCCACCTGGCGTCCACGCGGTTGCCGTTCTCCTGGGGCCGCAGGTAGGGCGTCTGGAGGCCGTCGACCGTGCTGGAGAAGCGGCCGACCCGCGCGGCCTGGGACACGTCCCGGTAGGCCTCCCCTGGTCCGCGGCCGAACCACTCCGCCTCGCCCAGGGAGGCGGGCAGGCCGACGTGCACGCCGAAGCGCGGCAGCGGGCAGGGCCACTCCCCCTCCGCCTCGGCCTCCACGGTCAGGAGCAGGCGCTCCCCGTCGGTGCCCCACCGGTAGGCGGCGCGCATGCCGAACTCCTGGGCCGCCGGAGCCAGCCGTGTCCGGACGACGAACGCGCCGCCCTCCCAGCCGGTGGACAGCAGGCGCTCGGTGAGCCGGTGCAGCCCCGCCGCGCGCCAGGGGACGGCCACGGAGTCCCCGTGCCGGGCCACGTCGTTGTCGGTCGGAGCACGCCACAGGTCCACGACCGGCGCGTCCACGGGCAGGCCGCCGACGGAGAGCAGAGCGCCGGTCCCCGCGTCCAGCAGGCCGGGGCCGATCCGCACGGTGCCGTCCTGCCCGGCGGACGCCGGAGGCGGAGCGGAACCGTCCCCCGCGGCGGACGCCGGAAGCACGGCAGCCCCCTCCGCCCCCGTCCACGCACCCGGCGCCCGCGACTCTCGCAGCGCGCCCGACCTCTCCGACGCATTCGTCCCTTCCTGCCCACCCGGAACCCCCGGCGCTGCCGCGCCCCGCTCCCCGGGAGCGCCCACCTCGGCCTGCCCCCAGGCCAGCTCGTGCCCGGCCGGGGCCCAGGGCTGGTCCTCGGCCAGCCGGACGGACACGGTCAGCCAGGTCTCCCCGGACGGCTCGGGCAGCGCGGGCAGCACCGCCTCGGCGCTCTCCCCGGCGGCGAGCACCGGCACGTCCAGAGGGCCCTCCCCCAGGAGGGTCCCCTCCCCCTCGACCCGCCAGACGAAGGCCAGGCCCGCGGTGTCCCGGAAGTCCCAGGTGTTGGTGACGCGGACGGTCCCGGCGGCCGGGTCGGGGACCACGCGGACCGGTTCGACGGTCTTGGCGTAGGCCTCCAGCCCGGGGCTGGGCGTGCGGTCGGGCAGCAGCAGGCCGTCCGCGACGAAGTTGCCGTCGTGCAGCGCCTCGCCGAAGTCGCCGCCGTAGGCGAACCACGCGGTGCCGTCCGGCTCGCGGCGGCGGACCCCGTGGTCGATCCACTCCCAGACGAACCCGCCCTGGCAGCGCTCGTGCTCCTCGAAGAGCCGCTGGTACTCCTCCAGCCCGCCGGGGCCGGTGCCCATGGCGTGCCCGTACTCGCACAGGACGAACGGCAGCCCGCGCCGGTGCCCGTCGGCGGCCGGGTCGGCGGTCGGCGCCTCCTCCCGGCGGCCGATGGCGTCCACCTCCTCGTGCGGCGCGTACATGCGCGAGTACACGTCCACGTAGGCGCTGTCGCGGTCCCCCTCGTAGTGGAGCGGCCGGGAGGGGTCGTGTGCGCGGGTCCACTCCGCCATGGCCCGCAGGTTCTCCCCGGTCCCGGACTCGTTGCCCAGGGACCACAGGACGACGCTGGGGTGGTTGCGGTCGCGCGCGACGGTGCGGCGCATCCGGTCCAGGTAGGCCTCGCGCCAGCGCGGGTCGTCGGAGGGGTTGCCGCGCCAGCCGACCTCCTCGAACCCGTGGGTCTCCAGGTCGCACTCGTCCACGACCCACAGGCCCAGCTCGTCGCACAGGTCCAGGAAGTCCGGGTGGGGCGGGTAGTGGCTGGTGCGCACGGCGTTGACGTTGTGCCGCTTCATCAGCAGCACGTCCTCGCGCATGGTCTCCCGGGGCACGGCGCGGCCGTGGTCGGGGTGCCACTCGTGGCGGTTCACGCCCCGCAGCAGCAGGGGGCGGCCGTTGACCCGCAGGAGCCCGCCGGAGACCTGCACAGTCCGGAAGCCCGTCCGCGTCCGGACCCGCTCCCCCGGTGTGCGCACCTCCAGGTCGTACAGGCGGGGCGTCTCGGCCGTCCACGGCTCCACCGCGCCGACCTCGTGGTCCACACCGGCGGCGGCGTCCACCAGCCCCAGTTCGGGGACGCTGACCAGGGCGTCGGCGGATCCGGCCACGTCCACGCGCAGGGTCCCCGTGCCCGTGGTGTGGTCGTAGGCGGCGCTCACCGCGAGGTCGCCGACCCCGTCGGCGGGCCGGGCGAGGAGGGTGACGTCGCGGAAGATCCCCGACAGCCACCACATGTCCTGGTCCTCCAGGTAGCTGGCCGCCGACCACTGGTGGACGCGCACCGCCAGGGTGTTGCGCCCCGGGCGCAGCAGGTGGCCGACCTCGAACTCGGCGGCCAGGCGGCTCCCGGTGGAGAAGCCCAGCTCGGTGCCGTTCAGCCACGCCCGGAAGCAGGAGTCGACCCCGTCGAAGCGCAGGACCGCCGACCCCTCGGGCCACTCCCCGGGCAGGTCGAAGACGCGCCGGTGGTCGCCGGTCGGGTTGTCGTCGGGCACGTACGGGGGGTCGATCGGGAAGGGGTAGGAGATGTTGGTGTAGGCGGGGGCGCCGTGGCCGTGCATCTGCCAGTGGGCGGGCACCGGCAGTTCGGACCAGTCGGAGTCGTCGTGGTCGGGCTCCTCGAACCCGTCGGTGTCGGCCCGCGCGCGGTCGAGCAGCCGGAACCGCCACGTGCCGTTGAGGTCCAGGGACGGGGCGTCGGAGGAGAAGCGGGCGCGGGGCGCGAGGGCCCCCTCGGAGGGCGCGAAGTCCTCCAGGTAGGCGGGCTTGCGGATGGCGGGCACGTCAGGCCTCCCTCAGGTGCAGGAGCAGGGCTTGGGACGGGTTGAGGTTGGGCAGCTGCACGCCCGAGCGGGTGAGCACCGCTCCCGACACGGCGGCCCCGCCGCTGGCGAACCACTCCGGGAGCACGCGCTGCGTGGTCGAGGGTGTACCCGCCTCCGGCCGCCACGTCAGGCGGTAGAGGCGGTCCTCGCGCAGGCCGGGCAGCCGGACCCGCCCCGGCAGGGCGCGGACGGAGGTGGCAAGCCGGGCGTAGCGGAACACCGCCTCGCTCCCGTCCGGGGCGACCACCCCGTCGAGCTGCTCGGCGGGGTCGGGCGCGTCGGCGTGCACGGCCTCGCCCGAGTGCAGCAGCGGGCGCAGTTCCTTGTACAGAGCGGTCCACGAGGTCAGCGCGGCCAGCTCGTCGTCGGTGCAGCGGGTGATGTCCCACTCGATCCCGGCGTGGGACAGGAGGCTGCTCAGGCAGCGGAAGGACAGGTCGGCGTCGCGGCCGGTGGTGTGCGCGGTGCGTCCGCCGACGTGGCTGCCGACCAGTTCGGGCGGCAGCAGCAGGGAGGTCCAGCGCTGGATGGCCAGCCGCTCCAGGGGGTCGTTGGTGTCGGAGGCCCACACGCGGTCGGTGCGCTCCAGGATCCCCAGGTCCACGCGGCCCCCGCCGGAGGAGCACGACTCGATCTCCAGGCCGGGGTGCCCGGCGCGCAGCCGGTCGAGCAGCGCGTAGACGGCCAGGGTCTGGCGGTGCGTCCCGGCGGCGCCGGTGGGGGCGTGCACGGGTTCGAGCAGGTCGCGGTTGTGGTCCCACTTGAGGTAGTCGGGCCGGTACTCGGTGACCAGCGCGTCCAGGTGCTCGAACACGTACCGGAAGGCCTCGGGGCGGGACAGGTCCAGGAGCTGCTGGTGGCGGCTGGGCGGGGCCGGGCGCCCGTCGGCGGCCAGGAACCACTCGGGGTGGGCGCGGGCCAGGTCGGAGTCGGGGTTGACCATCTCCGGCTCCACCCACAGCCCGACCTGCATGCCCAGGGAGCGCACGTGGTCGAAGAGCGGGTGCAGGCCCTCGGGCCACACGCCGGTGTCCACGGTCCAGTCGCCGAGTCCGGCGGTGTCGTCGCGGCGGCCCCGGAACCATCCGTCGTCCAGCACGAACCGCTCCACGCCGATCCGCGCGGCGGTGTCGGCGAGCCGCCTGAGGGTGGCGAGGTCGTGGTCGAAGTAGACGGCCTCCCAGGTGTTGAGCACCACCGGGCGCGGGGCGCGGGGGTGGCCGGGCCGGGCGCGCAGCCAGCGGTGGATCCGCGCGGACAGCCCGTCCAGCCCCCGGTCGGACCAGGAGAGGAACACCCACGGGGTGGAGTAGGAGGCGCCCCGGTCCAGGCGCACCTCGCCGGGGTGGAGCAGTTCGCCGCCCGCGAGCACGGCGTCGGCCTGCCCGGCGCCCTCGGGCAGGCGTTCGGCCAGGTGGACGTGGTCGCCGCTCCAGGCGGTGTGCACACCCCACACCTCTCCGTGGCGGAACCCGAACCCGGGTGTCCCGGCGGCCAGGACCAGCGCGGCGTCGTGCCCGGTCCGGCCCCGGCGCGAGGCGCGCAGGCGGGTGCCCGTCGCCAGTTCCTGGCGCTGGGGGGAGCGCTCACGGCACCAGCGGCCGGTCAGGTCCAGGACCTCGCCCGCCTCGCGGGGCAGGGGCAGGGTGACCCGCAGGGCGTCCAGGGTCCACGGCGCGGCGTCGGTGTTGGTGACCGTGTTGCGGGCGCGGACCAGCCCGGAGGCCTCCATGCGCAGCTCGCAGCGCAGCGCGATCCCCTCGGCCTCGGCCAGGACCGTGAGGGCCCCGCCCACGTCGGGGTCGGCGTCCTCCAACGGGTCCACCAGGACCTCGCGCACGGTCCAGTCGGGGAAGGTGACCCGGCCCTCGTGGTGGCCGGAGATCCCGGGGTGGCCGCGCCAGCCCTCCCCCTGGACCGGCACCAGGGACAGCCGCTGGGGCTCGTCGACGTCGTTGTGCGCGGCGGAGGGCGCCGCGGCGGCGGCCAGCCCCTCGGCGTCGGGCAGGTCGGCGCCCCAGTGCAGGACGTGCGGGAGTCCGGCCTCGGGCACGGCGAGGACCAGGGCGGTCCCCGCCGCGCGCAGGCTGATGGTGCGGTGGGTCATCCCTTGCTCGCTCCCAGGGTGAGTCCGGCGACGAAGTGGCGTTGCAGCGCGAAGAACACGACGAGTGTGGGCAGGGCGACGATGATCGACCCGGCCGAGAGCAGGTTGTAGTCGACGAAGAAGGCGCTCTGGAGGTTCTGGAGCGCGGTGGTGATGGGCAGCTTGTCCCCGCTGGACAGCAGCGCCAGCGCCCAGAAGAAGTCGTTGTAGATCCAGGTGACCAGGAGGGTGGCCAGGGCCGCCAGGCTCGGGCGGCACAGCGGGAGCACCACCCTCCAGTACTGCTGGAAGACCGATGCCCCGTCCACCCTGGCCGCCTCCAGCAGGGAGGCGGGCATGGCCTTCATGAAGTTGCTCAGCACGAACGTGCAGAACCCGATCTGGAAGGCGGTGTGGATGAGGACCACGCCGATGTGGCTGTCGTAGAGGGAGCCGGACTCGCTGATCCAGTACGGCAGGGGGATGGAGGTGTAGAGCCGGAACAGCGGGACGAGCAGCGCCTGGGCCGGGAGCAGGTTCGCGGCCAGGAACACGGCGAGCATCGTCAGGTTGAACCCGCGCGAGTAGCTGGAGAGCACGAAGGCCGCGCAGGAGGACAGGAACAGGGTCAGCAGCACGGCCGGGACCGTGATGACCAGCGAGTTCCAGAAGTAGCCGGGCAGCTCGCCCTCGTTCCACGCCCGCGCGTAGTTGTCCAGGGTGAACCCGCCCAGGGACAGGTAGCCGTGCAGGGCGGTGTACTCGTAGTCGCGCAGCGAGTTGACCAGCGCCCACAGGATGGGGAAGAACCAGGCCAGCGCGGTGGCGCCGAGGAAGGCGTGCAGCACCAGCCGGGCCGGGCGGACCCCGGGGCGGCGGTGCCGCCGGGAGGCGTCGGGGAGGGTCGTGGCGGTCACCGGTAGGCCCCTCTCAGCATGGTGGACACGTAGACGACGATGAACACCAGCGAGATCACCAGCATGATCACGGCCAGCGCCGAGCCGAAGCCCACCCGGCTGGCCTCGCCGATGACGTTGGAGGTCACCAGCGCCGAGATCAGCTCCAGGCCGTTGCGGCCGCGGTTGATGATCCACACGATGTCGAAGGCGCGCAGCGCGTCGATGACGGTCACGACGAGCACGACCAGGTTGATGGGCAGCAGGGCGGGGAAGACGACCCTGGTGAACGTGCGCACCGGCCCGGCGCCGTCGATGGCGGCGGCCTCGCGCAGGGAGGGATCGACCGCCTTCAGCCCGGCCAGGTAGAGCAGCATGATGTAGCCGGTGTGCCGCCATCCGGCCGCGACCAGGACCGCGTACAGGTTGATCTCGGGGTCGCCGAACCAGTCCACGGGCGGAACGTCGGCGACCACGGCGAGGAAGGCGTTGAGCAGCCCCTGGTCGCGGGAGTAGACGAGCTGCCAGATGAACCCGACCAGGGCCAGCGACAGCACGACCGGCATGTAGAAGACGCTCCGGTAGACCGAACCGCCGCGCAGCTCGCGGTCGAGCAGCACGGCCAGGAACATCCCCAGGAGGGTGGGGACCGCGAACAGCGCCACCAGCCAGACCAGGTTGTTGCGCAGGGCCGGTGCGAAGGGCGGGTAGATCGTGAACGCGTCGGTGTAGTTGCGCGTCCCGATCCACTCGATGGTCTCCAGGCCGCCGATGCCGTCCCAGCGGGTGAAGGACAGGACGACCGTGGCCATCGCGGGCAGCCAGACCAGGCCCACCACGAGCAGGGCGGGCACGCCCAGCATCAGGCCGAGGGCGATCCGGTCCCCTCGGCTGTGGCGCATGCTCCCGCGTGCGCGCGGGGACCGGCCGGGCGGGGCCTGTGCGGACCCCGGGGTCGGGTTTCGAGGCGGTGAGGGGGCGTTCGACACCACACCTGCTCTCCCTTCTGGTTCAGCCGCCGAAGATGGAGACCTTCTGGCGCTGGATGCTGGCGGTCAGGTCGGCGATGTCGTCCGGCTGTTCGAGGAAGCGCTGGAGCGCGGGGATCATGACGACGGACGCGAAGTCGGGACGGGTGTCCCGGTCCATGTACTGGGTGAGCGCTCCCGCGTTGGCGACCATGTCGTTGACCTTGGCGTCGAGTGCGCTGAACCCGCTGGTGTCGGCGTCCAGGTGGGTGGGGAGCGCCTGCGGGTCGATGGCGGTGTAGATCTCCTGGGCCCGGAGGGTGCCCAGGTGCCCCACGAGTTCGCGGGCCCCGTCGGGGTTGCGCGGGTCCCCGGAGAGCATGAACCCGTCGATGGGCGCCTCGACGGCGTCGGCGCCGATCTCGGGGTCGAACTCGGGGAAGGCGAAGCAGTCCAGGTCGTCCAGGTCCTCCCCCTCGGGGAAGACGTGGGTGATGAACATGCCGCAGAGCATCATCCCGGCCTCGCGCCGGACCAGGGCGGTCTGCGCCTCGTTGATCCCCCGGCCCAGGGGGTCGGGCTGGTGGTGGGGCAGCAGCTCGGCCCAGGTGCCGAAGACGCTCCTGACCTCGGCGGAGTCCCAGGAGTGGTCGCCGTTGAGCAGCTCCAGGTGGAACTCGGGGCCGTTCAGCCGCAGGTTGAGGTGGTCGAACATGCCCATCGCGGGCCAGCCCTCGCGGATGCCCGAGGCGAGGGGTTCGAGCCCGTCCGCGCGCATGCGCACGCACAGCTCCTCGAACTCCGCGCGGGTGGCGGGGACCTCGTAGCCGTGCTCCTCGAACACGCTCCTGCGGTGGAAGACCGCCCAGGGCGCGGTGGAGTCGGGGACGATGTACTGCCTGCCGTCGTCGGCCGTGCACAGCCTGCGTACCTGGTCGGTGAAGACGTCCCCGAAGTGGCGGTCCCAGACCTCGGAGACGTCGCTGATGAGGCCGCGTTCGGCGAAGAAGCGCGTCCGGTAGCCCGCGAACCAGCCGATGACGTCGTCCGGGGTGCCCTGGAGGTAGTTGTTGATGCTCTCCTGGAAGGCGGTGGACTGGAAGGTGTTGACCTCCACGGTCAGCCCGGAGTCCGCCTCGAAGAGCCCGACGCTCTCGGCGACGGCCTCGCGCTGGGCGGGGTTGGCGCGGTTGGAGGCGAGGGTGACCAGGTCGGGGTCCCCGCGCCGGCCCGCGCCGCAGCCCGCCAGGGCGGGCAGGGTCAGCAGCGTTCCGGCGCCGGCCAGGCCGCGCAGCAGGGTGCGGCGCCCCAGGCCCGGCGGGCCGGGCGGTCCCGACGATCCCGGTGGTCCGTGGTGCATGGGGGCCTCCTTCGAAGGGGGTGAACTGATGTGAAGGCGGTCACACGAACGTTTTAATATGTTCGACACGCACCCCCGGCCCTGTCAACAGGTCCCAACGTTTTCCAACAGTTTTCCGGCGAGAGGGTGGGTACCATTGACACCGGAGGGGAACCTGGAACACTAGATCCAACACATTCCCACATTTTCGATCATGCCTGGGGGGCGGATGCTGGCTGCGCAACGGCAGGAGCTGATCCTCGAACAGGTGCGGCGCAGCGGGGCGGTGCGGGTGGCCGACCTGGTCGAGAGCCTCTCGGTGTCGGACATGACCGTGCGCCGCGACCTCGACGCCCTGGAGAGCCGGGGCGAGGTGCGCAAGGTGCACGGCGGGGCCGTCGCACCGGAGGGCGCGCGCACCGAGGAGCCCGGCTTCGAGGCCAAGTCCACCCGCCAGGAGGACGAGAAGCACGCCATCGCGCGGGCCGTGGCCGAACTGGTCGAGCCGCACAGCGCCGTGGGCCTGTCCGCGGGCACCACGACCGCCACCGTCGCCGAGTACCTCACCGACACGCCGGGGCTGACGGTCGTCACCAACTCGCTGCGCGTGGCCGAGGTGTTCCACCGGGCCGCGCGGCCCGACCAGACCGTGGCGCTCACCGGCGGCTTCCGCACGCCCTCCGACGCGCTCGTGGGCCCGCTCGCGCTCGCCTCCGTGCGCGGCCTCAACCTGGACGTTCTCGTCCTGGGCGTGCACGGCATGCAGGAGCGCGCCGGGTTCACCACGCCCAACCTCATGGAGTCCGAGACCAACCGCGCCCTGGTGGAGGCCGCCGCCTCCCTCGTGGTCGCCGCCGACCACAGCAAGTGGGGCACGGTCGGGATCAGCACCATCGCGCCGCTGGACCGCTGCGACGTGCTGGTGACCGACTCCGGAACCGACCCGGCCGTCCGGGCCGCGCTGACCGAGCACGTGGGCCGCCTGGTGGTCGCCGACGTGCGACCGAGGAAGAGGGAGGACGGATGAGGAGGACCTCGGCCCGGCTGGCCGACGGCCGCGAGATCGTCTACTTCGACGAGGGCGACACCGCCCGCGAACCCGCGCCCGACCTGCGCGAGCTGCCCCCGTCCGCGACGGGCGCGGAGATGCGCTTCGACCCCCTGCTGCGCGAGTGGGTGGTGGTGGCCTCCCACCGGCAGGGCCGCACCCACCTGCCTTCCAGCCGCGACTGCCCGCTGTGCCCCTCGGCGGAGGGGCGCCTGACCGAGGTCCCGGCCGCCTCCTACGACGTGGTCGCCTTCGAGAACCGCTTCCCCTCGCTGGTGCGCGACGACGGTCGCGCCCTGGAGGGGGTCGGGGAGCTGGAGCCGTCCCGGCGCGTGGCCGCGGGCCGCTGCGAGGTCCTCGTCTTCGGCTCCGACCACGACGCGTCCTTCGCCGACCTGGGCCCCGAGCGGGCCCGCACGGTCATGGCCGCCTGGATCGACCGGACCGAGGCGCTGTCGGCGATGCCGGGCGTGGAGCAGGTGTACTGCTTCGAGAACCGGGGGCCCGAGATCGGGGTGACCCTGCACCACCCGCACGGACAGATCTACGCGTTCCCCTTCGTCACCCCCCGGACCCGGCGGATGCTCGACTCCGCCGAGGAGTACCGCGAGCGCACCGGCGGCTCGCTGTTCGCCGACGTGCTGCGCGCCGAACAGGAGGCCGGAATCCGGGTGGTGGCCAGGACCGAGCACTGGACGGCCTTCGTCCCGGCCGCGGCCCGCTGGCCCGTGGAGGTGCACCTGTACCCGCACCGGCAGGTGCCCGACCTGCCCGCGCTGTCGGAGGAGGAGCGCGAGGACTTCGGCCGCCTCTACCTGGACGTGCTGCGCCGCTTCGACACGCTCTACGACGCGCCCCTGCCCTACATCTCCGCCTGGCACCAGGCGCCCGTGCGCGACCGGCGCGACCTGGCCCACCTGCACCTGGAGCTGTTCTCGGTGCGGCGCGCGCCGGGCAAGCTCAAGTACCTGGCCGGAACCGAGTCCGGCATGGGCGCGTTCATCAGCGACGTCGCGCCCGAGACCGTCGCCGAGCGGCTGCGGGAGGTCGCACCGTGAGGCTGCTCGTCACCGGGGGCGCCGGATACGTCGGGAGCGTGGTGACCGCCCTGCTGCTGCGGGCGGGCCACGCCGTGACCGTCCTGGACGACCTGTCCACCGGGCACGCGGACGCCGTCCCCGAGGGGGCCCGGCTGGTGGTGGCCGACGTGCGCGAGGCCGCCGACGTGCTGGACCCGTCCGTGGACGCCGTGCTGCACTTCGCCGCCAAGTCCCTGGTGGGCGAGTCGGTGGCGGACCCGGGCAAGTACTGGCACACCAACGTGTCGGGGACGCTGGGCCTGCTGGAGGCCGTGCGGCGCCACGGCGTGGGGCGCGTGGTGTTCTCCTCCAGCGCCGCCGTCTACGGCGACCCCGCGGGCGACGCGCCGATCCGCGAGACCGACCCGGCGGCGCCCACCAGCCCCTACGGCGCGAGCAAGCTCGCCGTCGACCACATGCTGGAGTCGTGGGCCGCGGCGCACGGTGTCGGCGCGGTGAGTCTGCGCTACTTCAACGTGGCGGGGGCGCACCTGGGCTTCGGGGAGCGGCACGAGACCGAGACGCACCTGGTGCCGAACCTGCTGCGGGTGGCCGCCGAGGGGGACGGGCACGCCAGCGTGTTCGGCACCGACTACCCGACCCGGGACGGGACGGCGGTGCGCGACTACCTGCACGTCGCCGACCTGGCCGACGCGCACCTGCGCGCCCTGGAGAGCGTGCGCCCGGGCGTCTTCCGCGTCCACAACCTGGGCACCGGCGGCGGGCACAGCGTGCGCGAGGTGATCGAGGCGGTCCGGCGGGTGACCGGCCGCCCGGTGCCCGTGGTGGACGGTCCGCGCCGCGCGGGCGACCCGGCCGTCCTGGTCGCGGCCAACGACCGGGCCCGTCAGGAGCTGGGCTGGACGCCGGGTCGCACGCTGGAGGAGACCGTCGCCGACGCCTGGGAGTTCGTCCTGGCACGGCGCGGCACGGCCTGACCCCCATCGCACAGCAGGAAGGCAGGACCTCGTGGACGACGTGACGACCGCGTTCCACTCGGCGTTCGGGTACGGGCCCGAGGGCGTGTGGACCGCGCCGGGGCGGATCAACCTCATCGGCGAGCACACCGACTACAACGACGGGTTCGTGCTCCCCTTCGCCCTGCCCCACGCGCTGACGGCCTCGGCCGCCCGGCGGACGGACGGGCGGGTGCGGCTGGTCTCCCGGCAGTCGCCGCAGGAGTACGCGGCCCCGGTGGGCGACCTGGTCCCCGGCGCGGTGGAGGGGTGGGCCGCCTACCCCGCCGGGGCGCTGTGGGTCCTGCGGGACGAGGGCCACCCGGTGGACGGGTTGGACCTGCTGGTGGACAGCACGGTCCCGAGCGGGGCGGGCCTGTCCTCGTCGGCCGCGCTGTCGTGCGCGGCCGTCATGGCCGCGGCCTCCCTGTACGGGGCCGACCTCGCGCCGGGCGAGGTGGCCCGGCTGGCCCAGCGGGTGGAGAACGACTTCGTGGGCATGCCCTGCGGGATCCTGGACCAGTCCGCGTCCATGCTCTCCACCGAGGGGCACGCCCTGTTCATGGACACGCGCACCCTGGAGACCGAGCAGGTGCCCTTCGACCCCTCCGCGGAGGGGCTGACCGTGCTGGTGGTGGACACCCGCGCCCCGCACCGGCACGTGGACGGCGCCTACGCCGAGCGCCGCCGCTCGTGCGAGGAGGCCGCGCGCGTCCTGGGGGTGGCGGCCCTGCGCGACGTCACCGACCTGCCGGGCGCCCTGGCCGCGCTGCCCGACGACGTGTCCCGCCGCCGGGTGCGCCACGTGGTGACCGAGAACGAGCGGGTGCTGCGGGCCGTGGACCTGCTCCGGTCCGGGCGCACACGGGAGGTGGGGCCGCTGCTCACCGCCTCCCACGCCTCGCTGCGCGACGACTACGAGGTGAGCGTGCCCGAGGTGGACACCGCGGTGGACGCGCTCCTGGCCGCGGGCGCGCTGGGGGCCAGGATCACCGGCGGCGGCTTCGGCGGGTGCGTGGTCGCCCTGGTGGAGACCGGGCGCGTGGAGGCCTGCGGGAAGGCGGTGCTGGAGGCCTACCGGGAACGGGGCTTCGAGGAGCCGGCCGCGTTCGGGGCCCTGCCGTCCGCGGGGGCGCGCCGCCTGCACCCCTGAGGCGCCGGTCGGGGAACCGCGAGCGGTCGGCCCCGCCCGGGGTTGTGGGAGCGCTTCCATGGACAATGGTGAGACGGTGGACACAAGGGACGAGGGAGCACGCATGGGACTCAGGTTCGGTCTGCTGGGCACCGGTTACTGGGCCGCGGAGACGCACGCGGCGGCGCTGGACGCCCACCCCGGCGCCACCCTGGCGGGGGTGTGGGGGCGCGACGCGGCCAAGGCGGCGGCCCTCGCCGAGCGCTACGGGACCCGGGCGTACGAGGACTTCGAGGCGCTGCTGGACGACGTGGACGCCGTGGCGATCGCGCTGCCGCCCCACATCCAGGGCGACCTGGCCCTGCGCGCCGCCCGGGCGGGCAAGCACCTGCTGCTGGACAAGCCGCTGGCGCTGTCGACCCTGGCGGCGGACGCGGTGGTCGCCGAGGCCGAGGCGCGCGGGCTGGCTTCCGTGGTCTTCTTCACCAGCCGCTTCTCGGACAACGTGGTGGAGTTCGTGGACTCGGCCGCGTCGGAGGGCGGCTGGCACGGCGTGCGGGCGACGCTGTTCGCCTCGATCTTCGAGCCCGGCAACCCCTACGGCGGCTCGCGCTGGCGTCAGCAGAAGGGCGGCCTGTGGGACGTGGGCCCGCACGTGCTGTCGCTGGTGCTGCCCGTGCTCGGCCCGGTCACGCAGGTGACGGCGATGGCGGGGCCGCGCGACACCGTGCACATGCTCACGCGGCACGAGAACGGAGCGGTCGGCTCGTTCGCGGTGACCGTGGACGCCGCACCCGAGGCCAAGGCCTTCGAGGTCGTGCTGCACGGCGAGCGGGGCTGGGTGCCGGTGCCCGGCGGCGACCGGAGTCCGGTGCAGGCGTTCGGCACGGCGGTCGACCGGCTGCTGGCACAGGTGGAAGGAGAGGTCGGCGACCCCTGCGACGTGCGCTTCGGCCGGGATGTGGTGGCCGTGCTGGAGGCCGCCGAGGCCTCCGTGCGCCTGGGCCGGGCCGTGGGCGTGGACGAGGCGCTCGGTTAGCGGCACGGGACGGCGCCGCCCGGAGGCGGACCTCGCGGGTCGGCCTCCGGTGCGGCGGCGGTGCCTCTCCGGACCTCGTCGGCCGCGGGGTCAGGCGGTGCGGCCCCTCGCTCCCCTGGAGTAGAAGCCGTCGGCGAGGTAGACGATCGCTGCGGCCACCAGCACCTGGATGATCAGCGTGATGATCCATCCGGCGCCGAAGAGCGCCGCGGCGATCCAGCCGCCGATGAAGGCGGCCACGATGCCCAGGACCAGGGTGAGCCAGATCGGCAGGTGCTGTTTGCCTGGGACGATGAGGCGTCCCAGTGCGCCGACGATCAGGCCGACGATGATCGCACTGATGATTCCGGTGATCTCCATCTGTTCCTCCCGGATGTTGACGCCCTCACCCCCTGCCCGCTCGGTGACGGCGAAAACACGCGGGACACGCGCCCGGCACCAAGGCTTTGCGCGTTCCGTGCCCGGCCGTGGCCTGGTCGGCTACCAGCTCGCGACCCCCTGGAGGGCCAGGGCGAGGAGGCCGCGCGTGATGGACTCGGGCATCGGCCGGTCCACGCGCAGGGCGGCGTAGAGGACGGTCATCGGCAGCGCCACCAGGGCGGCGACGGACAGGAGCGCCACGCCCTCGGCCAGCGGCGTGACGAGATCCCCCGCGGCGACCACGCCGAGCGCGGGGTCGGCCGTGAGCGCGGTCAGGGCGGCGACCCCGAGGGCCAGGGCCGCCACGACCAGCAGCGTCGTCCAGAGCACCCGGTGGCCGCCGAGCCAGCGGGTCAGCGCGCGGCCGAGCACGTGCAGCGGTTTGACCACGAGCCACAGCAGCACCGGTGCGAGCAGGAGGCTCACCAGCAGCACGGAGGCCATGCCGTCCTGGGAGACGGCGAGCGCGCCCATGGAGTGCGCGGTCGCCAGCACAACGAACACCAGGGCCCAGGTCAGTGCGTAGACGCCGAGCGCGATGAGGCTGCGCGTGCGCAGCACGCGCCTGCGCGCGGTCGAGAACTCCTCCCGGGGCGGGCTCCCTGTTCCGGCTGTCCTGGCGGTCGTGTCCACAACCCTGGCCTCTCTCCTCGGGGGCACCGGCTCTCCTCGGCCGAGGCGCCGGCCCCGCGGCGCGGGGGCGGGGGTGCCCGACAGCGGATGCGACGCACGCGCGGCCCGAACGGTTCTGCCCTTCGCAGAACGCCTGTGGACGCACTCCCCCGCGAGACCGAGGCGGCGTAGGCTCGTCGGGTGAGACCGTCGCGCACGACAACCGTGGAGGCCCGATGACCGACGTCCTGAGTTCCCTGGACGAGGCCCGCGCGGGCAGGCGCGCCGAGGAGCCTCCGGAACCCCTCATGCGCGACCTCATCGGCGACCTGCTGCGGCGCACCCGCAACGAACAGGGCCGCACGCTGCGCGAGGTGGCCGAGGACGCCCAGGTCTCGCTGCCCTACCTGTCCGAGATCGAGCGCGGGCGCAAGGAGGCCTCCTCCGAGGTGCTCGCCGCCGTCTACCGCTCCCTGGGGCTGAGCCTGTCCGACGTGCTGGGCGGGCTGTACGAGCGCACCGTGACAGCCCGGCTGACCCGGACGGGCACCGGTCTGGGCGACTACCGGCCCGCCACCGCGCCCGCCCATCAGGCCCGGGTCCTGTCGCTGGCCGCCTGAGGGCGGCGGCCCTCCCGGGGCCGGGGGCCTTCGCGCGTCCGCGTCCCCCGGCTCCGGACGGTCCCCTAGGCGGCGGTCCTCCCCGCCGCCGGGTGCGCCTGGCGGGTGGTGATGATCCCGTCCACCAGGCCGTACTCCTTCGCCTGCTGCGCGGTGAAGATCTTGTCCCGGTCGGTGTCGGCCCGCAGCCGCTCCTGCGTCTGCCCGGTGTGCCGGGCCAGGATCTCCTCCACCTGCGAGCGGACCCGCAGGATCTCCTCGGCCTGGATCTCCAGGTCGGCGGCCACGCCCTGGCCCTCCCCGGAGGGCTGGTGCAGCAGCACCCGCGCGTGCTCCAGGGCCGTGCGCTTGCCCGCCGTGCCCGCCGCCAGCAGCACCGCCGCGGCGGAGGCCGCCTGGCCCATGCACACCGTGGCCACGTCCGCGCGCACGAACCGCATGGTGTCGTAGATGGCGGTCAGCGCGGTGTTCGAGCCGCCCGGCGAGTTGATGTAGAGCTGGATGTCGGTCTCGCTCGACTCGTAGTCGAGGTGGAGCATCTGCGCCATCACCACGTTGGCGACGTCGTCGTCGATCGGCGTGCCCAGGAAGATGATCCGCTCCGACAGCAGTCGGCTGAACACGTCGAAGGACCTCTCGCCGTGGGGCGTACGCTCCACCACCATCGGCACCGTGTAACGTCCGCTCACCGGTCCTCCCCCTTCACGTACGTGGCGAACCCGGGCGCCCCGGCGCCCAGCCGGATACCGCCGCCGTCCATCTCCGCGACCGACGCGACCACGTGGTCGACGAACCCGTACTCCCTGGCCTCCTGCGCGGTGAACCAGGCGTCGCGGTGCTGGTCCCGGGAGATGGTCTCCTCGGTCTGGCCGGTGTGCTTGGCGATGAGCCGCACCATGGTCTGCTTGGTGTGCGCGAGGTTCTCGGCCTGGATGGCGATGTCGGCGGCCGTCCCGCCCAGGCCCCCGGAGGGCTGGTGCATCATGATCCGCGCGTGCGGCAGGCTGTAGCGCTTGCCCGGCGTGCCGACGCAGGCCAGGAACTGGCCCATGCTGGCCGCGAACCCCATGACCAGGGTGGACACGTCGTTGGGCACGAAGTTCATCACGTCGTAGATGGCCAGTCCGGCCGACACGGAGCCCCCGGGGCTGTTGACGGCCAGCGTGATGTCCCTGCGCGGGTCCTCGTCGGCGAGCAGCAGGATCTGCGCGCACACGCGGTTGGCGCTGGCCTCGTCGACCTGCGTGCCCAGCAGCACGATGCGGCTGCGCAGCAGGCGCGTGGCCAGCTGGTCGTCGAAGGCACCGCCGGAGGTCTCGTCCGAGGCGGCGACATGGGTCGGCATGGCACTCTCCCTTCCCCGGCCCCCGTGGGCCGGTGATCCCAGCCTGCGGCGGCGGGGAGGGAGACTTCCACCGTTTCGGCCCGGGGCAGATCTGCCGACGGCAGAGGCCCCGCGGGCGGGGGCTCCGGGCCCGTACCGGGGACCCCACCGGCCCCGGGCGCCTCAGGTCTCGTCGAGGGCCTCGCGCAGGTCGCGCAGCAGGGTGAGCACCATCGGGCGCAGCGACGGCCTTATGGCGTCGAACACCTGGCGCTGCTTGCGCTCCATGTCCCTGCGGCGGATCGCGAGCACCCGCTCGCCCTCCTCGGTGAGGGTCACCACCGTGCTGCGCTCGTCGCGCTCGGAGCGGCGGCGCGCCATCATGCCCTTGCGCTCCAGCTGTTGGATCATGCGGGTGGCGGAGGGGGACGAGACACCGACGATGTGCGCGACGGCGCCGACGCTGGGGCTGTCCATGCCGCGCACCGCCTCCATCAGGAGCGCCTGCGTCAGAGTGAGATCTTCGGCACCCCGGTGGCCGTGACCGCTGCGCGAGCGGGCGTGGAGAGCCGCGTTGATGAGTTCGGTCCAGGCGCGCTGGAACTCCTCGAGCTCGGAACCGTGCTGTTCGGCACGGGGTTCGTGGGTCTCGTCGGGCACGAAACGGTCCTCGCATGCTGGGCGGGCACCGCGGGTCCACAATCCGCGCGGTGGTTTGACGTTTGTGTAGTCTAGCTATTAAATAGCTAAGGCACGCAAGTTCACATACATCCATGCCCCCACAAACCGTAGCGACACCTCCCGTCCACTGACCGGTTGTGGACACGGTGCGGGGCAGTGGACGTCCGTCCGATACCAGGGCGGGCCCGGACAGGTCCGGGAGGGGCGCATTGACAACAGTGCTGATCGCGCATTTCATCGCAGCTGCGATCGCGCCGTTACTGGTGCGCCAGTGGGGCCGTAACGCCTTCCTCGCGCTCGCCGTCGTCCCGGGTGTGTCCACCCTCTGGGCCCTCTTCCAGATCCCCGCGATCATGCGCGGCGAGACCCTCGCCGTCTCCATCCCCTGGGCACCGGAGTTCTCCCTCCGGCTCGGCCTGTACATGGACGCCCTGGGCCTGGTGATGACGCTCATCGCCGCGGGCGTGGGCGCGCTGATCCTGGTCTACTGCGCCCGCTACTTCGACGACTCCGAGCCCGGTCTGGCCCGCTTCGCCGGGGTGTTCGTCGCCTTCGCCGGGGCCATGCTGGGCCTGGTGCTGGCCGACGACCTCATCCAGCTCTTCGTCTACTGGGAGCTGACCACGGTCTTCTCCTACCTGCTCATCGGGCACAGCACGGAGCTGAAGGAGAGCCGCCGGGCGGCGATGACGGCCCTGACCGTCACCACCTTCGGCGGACTGGCGATGCTCGTGGGCATGATCATGCTCGGCGAGACCGCCGGGACCTACGTGATCTCCGAGATCGTCGCCTCGCCGCCGGCCGGCGCCCTGGTCAACGTCGCGCTCGTGCTCATCATGGTCGGCGCGATGTCCAAGTCGGCCCTGCTGCCGTTCAGCCTGTGGCTCCCCGCCGCCATGCGCGCCCCCACGCCGGTCTCCGGCTACCTGCACGCCGCGGCGATGGTCAAGGCGGGCGTCTACCTGGTGGCCCGGCTCACCCCCGCCTTCCACGACGTCGCCGTGTGGAAGTACACGGCCCTGTTCTTCGGCACGCTCACCATGGTCCTCGCGGGCTGGAAGGCGCTGCGCCAGTACGACCTCAAGCTGGTCCTGGCCTACGGCACCATCAGCCAGCTGGGCTTCCTCATCACCCTGCTGGGCGCCGGAACCCAGGCCGGCGCCCTGGCCGGGATCTCGATGCTCATCGCGCACTCGCTGTTCAAGGCGCCGCTGTTCCTCGTGGTCGGCGTCATCGACCACAGCACCGGGACCCGCGACCTGCGCGAACTGTCCGGCCTGCGCTCCTCCATGCCCGTGACCTTCTGGACCTCGGTCGTGGCGCTGGCCTCCATGGCGGGTCTGCCGCCCACCCTCGGGTTCGCCGCCAAGGAACTGGCCTTCGGCGCCTTCGAGCACGGCGGAGGCGCCGACATCGCCGTCCTGGTGGGCATCGTGATCGGCTCCACCTTCACCGTCGCCTACAGCCTGCGCTTCCTGTGGGGCGCCTTCTGGGACAAGGAGAACGTCCCGGCCACCCCGCTGCACGCCCCCGGCCCGCTCCTCCAGGCGCCCGCCGCGGTCCTGGCCGGGCTCGGCCTGCTCGGCGGCCTGCTCTCCACCCTCGTGGACCCCTTCCTGGCCGTGTACGCCGACACCGTCCCCGTCGCCGAGGGCGACTACGCCAAGCACCTGGCCCTGTGGCACGGCCTGGGACTGCCCCTGCTGCTGTCGGCGGTGTGCGTCGCGGGCGGCCTGGCGCTGTTCCGGTTCCGCCACGAGATCGTGTGGGCGGGAACGCGGACCGCGCTGCCCGACGCCGACCGGGTCTACCGCCGGATGCTGGCCGCGCTGGAGAACCTGGCCCTCCAGGTCACCGGCGGCACCCAGCGCGGTTCGCTGCCGGTCTACCTCGGCACCATCCTGGTCACCCTGGTCGTCGCCGCCGGGTGGTGGATGGTCAGCGGCCGGATCTGGGAGGGGGACTACCCCGCGGTGCGCCTGTGGGACAGCCCGGTCCAGATCATCCCGGTCCTGATCATCGGCGCGTCCGCCCTGCTGACGCTGTTCGTGCGCCGCCGCCTGTTCGCGGTGATCCTCGTGGGCACCGGCGGCTACGGCGTCGCCGCCCTGTTCTACCTGATGGGCGCCCCCGACATCGCGCTCACCCAGTTCCTCGTGGAGACCGTCAGCCTGGTGGTCTTCGTGCTGGTGCTGCGCCGCTTCCCAGCCCGCTTCTCGGCGCCCGCGCTGCGCGGGCGCCGGGTGTGGAACCTGGCCCTGGGCTCGGCCACCGGAGTCCTGGTGGCCGCGATGACCTGGTTCGCCCTCGCGGGCCGCCAGGAGCCCTCCATCTCGGCGGGCTACCCGGCCGCGGCCGAGGAGGCGGGCGGCTACAACATCATCTCGGTCCTGCTGGTCGACGTCCGTGCCTGGGACACCATGGGCGAGATCTCGGTGCTCGCCGCCGCGGCCGCCGGCGTGGCCAGCCTGATGTTCGTGCGCCGCCGCGCCCAGCCGCGCAAGACGCCGGGCGGGGTGATGGCCCTGTCGGTCACCGAACCGCCGCCGCCCGCCGACGGCCAGCGCGGACTCGACCTCGGCGGCCTGCAGTTCGCCCCCCGCAGGATGCACGTCGAGCCCCGGTGGGCGCGCACCTGGCTGCCGGGCGCCGACGCCCTGCCCACCGAGCGCCGGTCGGTCATCTTCGAGGTCGTCTCGCGCTTCCTGTTCCCCGTGATCATGGTGATCTCGGTGTACCTGCTGCTCACCGGCCACACCGCCATCGGCGGGGGCTTCGCGGGCGGCATCGTCGCGGGCCTGGCGTTCATCGTCCGCTACCTGGCCGGAGGCCGGTTCGAGCTGTACGCCACCGCGTGGGTGCAGCCGGGCGCGCTGATCGGCGCGGGCCTGGCCGTGGCCACCGGCACCGCGCTGGGCGGGGCCGTCTTCGGCACCGACGTCCTCGCGGGAGGCGACACCTACATCGACTTCTGGATCCTGGGCGAGGCCCACGTCACGGTGTCCATGCTCTTCGACATCGGCGTGTACCTGCTGGTGATCGGGCTCATCCTCGACATCCTGCGCAGTCTCGGCGCCCGCATCGACGAGCAGATCGAGCGGGACGCCGCGCACTCGGAGGCCCAGGCCAGGACCGGGGGACCCGAACGCCCCGAGGAGGTCATCTCGTGAACGAGTCCCCCAGCCTGCTCCTGGTCGTCATCGTCGGCGTCCTGGTCGCGGTGGGCGTCGTGCTCCTGCTGGAGCGCAGCCTCACCCGCGTGCTGCTCGGCTTCATCGTCATGAGCAACGGGGTCAACCTGATGATCCTGTCCATGGCGGGCGAGCCCGGCGGGCCTCCGGTCCTGTGGTTCACCGAACCGGAGGAGATGACCGACCCGCTGCCGCAGGCGATGATCCTGACGGCGATCGTCATCACCCTCGGCATCACCGCGTTCCTGCTGGCCATGGCCTACCGGAACTGGCAGCTGGAGGGCAACGACGAGGTCCAGGACGACGCGGAGGACCTGCGCATCGTCCAGGGCGAGGGCCGCCGCGCGGTGCGCCAGCGCTTCCTCAAGGAGCGCCGCAGGCTCCAGGCCGACATCCGCCGCCAGCGGGCCGAACTCCAGGCGACCATCGCCACCGCCGACGCCCGCGAGCTGGCCGAGCAGGCCCGCATCAAGGCCGAGATCGCGCGGGCGCAGGCCGAACTGGCCCGCTACGAGCTGGAGGCGGAGGAGAACGATCCGGACGAGCAGTCCCGCGAGACCATGCGCCGCCTGAGCGACCGCGCGGAGTCGATGACCGCCCAGGTCCAGGAGCTGCGCGGGCGCATCCGCCAGGGGCGCAGGCGCCTGCGCGAGCACAGGCGGGCCGACCGCGCCGCCGAGCGCGAGCTGTGGCGCGAGCTGCGCCGCCGCATCCGCTCGCAGCGCAGGCAGGCGCGCCAGACCATGCGGGCCGAACGCGAGCGCCTGGCCCGCGCCGAGGACAGCGACCTGCAAGGGAGCGAGTGACCATGGGGACGGACTACTTCGTCGGTCTGCTGCACTACTTCATCCCGCTGCCGGTGGTGCTCCCGCTGTTCGCGGCCGGGGTGAAGCTGGCGCTCGGCATCCGCTGGCCCCGGCTCCAGCAGGCGCTCAGCGTCATCTCGCTGGCCCTGGTGCTGGTCATCGGCCTCGTGCTGATGCTCGGCTCCCACGCCTACGGCCCGCAGGTCGTGCAGGTGGGCGGCTGGGAGGCGCCGATCGGCATCACCCTGGTCGCCGACCGGCTCTCCGCGCTGATGGTGACGGTGTCGGCGGCGATCACGCTGGCCGTGCTGGTGTACTCCATCGGCCAGGGCATGGCGGGCAAGGCCGAGGTGGCGCCGCTGTCGGTGTACCAGCCGACCTACCTGATCCTGGTGGCGGGCGTCTCCAACGCCTTCCTGGCCGGTGACCTGTTCAACCTGTACGTCGGGTTCGAGATCCTGCTGACCGCCAGCTACGTGCTGCTGACCCTGGGCGGCACGCAGTCCAGGATGCGGGCGGGCGCCATCTACGTCGTGGTGTCCCTGGTGTCGTCGGTGCTGTTCCTCATCGCCATCGGGCTCGTCTTCGGCGCGACCGGCACGGTGAACATGGCCCAGCTCGGCGAGCGGCTGCCCGAGCTGTCCTCGGACCTGCGGGCGGTCCTCCAGGTCGTGCTGCTGTTCGCCTTCGGCATCAAGGCGGCGGTCTTCCCGCTGGCCGCGTGGCTGCCCGACTCCTATCCGACCGCGCCCGCGCCGGTCACGGCGGTGTTCGCGGGCCTGCTCACCAAGGTGGGCGTGTACGCGATCATCCGCACCCAGACCCTGCTGTTCCCGGGCGAGCAGCTCAACGACCTGCTGATGGTCGTCGCCCTGGCCACGATGATCATGGGCATCCTCGGCGCGGTCGCGCAGACCGACATCAAGCGTCTGCTGTCGTTCACGCTGATCAGCCACATCGGGTACATGGTGTTCGGCGTGGCCCTGGGCAGCGAGCAGGGCATGGCGGGCGCGGTGTTCTACGTCGCGCACCACATCACGGTGCAGACCACGCTGTTCCTCATCACGGGTCTGATCGAGCGCCGGGGCGGCTCCACCTCGCTGGACCAGCTGGGCGGGCTGGTGCGGATCGCGCCGATACTCGCGGTCCTGTTCTTCGTCCCGGCGATGAACCTGGGCGGCATCCCGCCGCTGTCGGGCTTCCTCGGCAAGCTCGGCCTGATCCAGGCCGGGGTGGAGGCGGGCACGCCGCTGGCCTACACCCTGGTGGGCGCGTCGGTCCTGACGAGCCTGCTGACCCTGTACGTCATCGCCCGGGTGTGGAACTACGCGTTCTGGCGCACGCCCTCCGAGGGCATGGTGGCAGAGCCCGGCACCGTGCTGGAGGACACCGAGACCGACGACCCCTCCACCGCGGCCCTGGGCCCCGGCGAGGCGGTCGGTCCGTCCTCCCGCCTGGGCGACACCTCGACCGCGGCCACGCCCGTGGTCACGTCCGTCGTCCTGCCCAGGAGTATGGTCGGCGCCACGGTGGCGCTGGTGGTGTTCAGCATCGCCCTGACGGTGCTGGCCGGGCCGCTGATCGAGTACTCCTCGGACGCGGCGGTCGAGCTCCAGGCGCGCGGCCCCTACATCGAGGCGGTTCTGGGAGGCGACCGGTGAACGGCCTGCAGGAGAAGAAGCGGATCGGCCTGACCGCGCTGCGCAGGCGCCTGGGCAAGGTGCAGATCCCGGTGGCGCTCGGCATGACCCTGGTGTGGATGCTGCTCTTCGACGCCTTCCATCTGCGGCCGGAGTCGCTGGGCCTGCTGGTCCTGGGCTTCCTGGTGTCGGTGGTGATCATGCTGCTGTTCCCGCTGCCGCCGATCTCCCCGGGGTTCCGGTTCCGGCCGCTGTACCTGGTCCGGCTGCTGGTGTACATGCTCGCCCGGATGGTCTGGGCCAGCTTCCGGGTGACCGTGCAGACCTTCACGCCCGGACGGGTGCACAGCTCGGTGGTGGAGGTGCGGCTGCGCACCGACTCCGACCTGATGCAGGTGTGCGTGTCGATCGCCAGCTCGATCATCCCGGGTTCGGTGATCGTCGAGGTCGGCCAGCCCGACCGGACCCTGTACGTGCACGTGCTGGGCGCCGACGACGACAGCTCGATCGAGCAGGGGCGCGAGGACGTCCTGCACCTGGAGGAGCGGATCGTGATGGCGCTGGGCACCCGTGAGGACATCGCCGCGCTGCGGACCGGGGAGTCCGTGCTGAGCGGAAGGGGGAGACCGTGAACGCCCTGTGGATCGCCATCGGCGTCATGCTCGGCCTGGCCGCGCTGCTGAGCGTGACCCGGATGCTCATCGGCCCGGGCATCCTGGACCGGGCCATCTCCGTGGACGTGCTGCTCGCCTCGGCGCTGACCGGCGTGGGCGCCTACGCGGCCTTCACCCGCGACCCCACGGTTCTGCCGACGCTGCTGGTCCTGTCCCTGCTGGGCTTCGTCAGCTCGGTCAGCATCGCCAAGTTCGTCGCGCGGCGGGCGCACGAGGACCAGGAGCACATCGCCACGCCGACCGAGACCCATCCGACCTCCGCGACACCCACCGACGCGGTCCCCGGCTCGGAGCGGCCGGAGAAGGGGGAGACCTCGTGAGCGACCAGCTGATCACCGTCCTGGACTGGGTGGCGATCCTGTGCGTCCTGGCCGGGGCCATGCTCTCGCTCGTGGCGGGCGTGGGCCTGCTGCGCTTCCCCGACCTGCTCTCGCGCATGCACACCGCCGCCAAGCCGCAGATCCTGGGACTGCTGCTGGTGCTGGTGGGGATCGGCATCCGGCTGATCCCCGAGGAGACCAACATCTTCAGTGCCGGAACGCTGCTGCTGGTGGCGCTGTTCCAGATCGTGACCGTCCCGGTGGCGGGCCACATCGCCGCCCGCGTGGGCTACCGGACCGGGCGCATCGACGAGGAGCTCATCACCCGTGACGAGCTGGCCGAGCGCCTGGAGGCCAAACACGGGAAGGGCGGCGGCGAGGCGGACGGCGCTTCCCGCTAGACGGCGGGCGAGAATCCCCGCGAGGGCCCCGGGAGGGCGGCTGAGCCCGCTCCCGGGGCCCTCGCCGTGTCCGGGCCGGGTCCGGGCGGAGCCGGTCCCCGCCCGCCTCACCCGCCCCCGGGGCCGCCGCGCAGCCGGGTGTTCTCCTCCTCCAGCTCCAGGATCCGGCCGATCCCCGCGAGGTTCACCCCCTGGGCGGCCAGCTCGGCCACCCGCCGCAGGCGGATGATGTCGTCGTCGCTGTACAGCCGCGTGCCGCCCTCGGTGCGCGCCGGAGCGACCAGGCCCCGCTCCTCGTAGGCGCGCAGGCTCCGCGGCGCGACGCCGGACAGCTCCGCGGCCACGGAGATCGTGTACAGGCCCCGGACAGGATCCGGCCCCGGTTCCCTCATCAGCGCATCCTTCCCGTCGGGACCGTCGTCTTACCCACGGATTGAGAAAATCTTTGTCGGACATAGTTGTTTACCTCTCCAGACTGGGGTATAAAACTTGCGTCACCTCGCATCAGGTTTTCTAGTAGAGCCAAGGGAGGTTTCCATGATGCTGATGCGTACCGACCCCTTCCGGGACATCGACCGCCTGACGCAGCGGATCCTGGGCGACGCGTCCCGACCGGCCGCGATGCCGATCGACGCCTACCGCGACGGTGATGTCTTCGTCGTCTGCTTCGACCTGCCGGGCGTGCGCGCCGACTCCATCGACCTGGAGGTCGAGCGCAACGTGCTCACGGTGACCGCCGAGCGCCCCGACACCGTGCGCGACCGCGAGTCGGTGGTGGTCGCCGAGCGGCCCACCGGCACCTTCTCCCGGCAGCTGTTCCTCGGCGAGACGCTGGAGACCGACGCCATCCAGGCCGACTACGCCGACGGCGTCCTGACCCTGCGCATCCCGGTCGCCGAGCAGGCCAAGCCGCGCAAGATCAGCGTCAGCACAGGCGAGGGCCAGCCCCGCAGCATCCGGGCCTGAACACCGGTGGCCCGGCTCCGGCCGGGCCGCCCGCCCACCCCTGAGCAGTGTCCGTGTCCCTCCCCTCAGGAAGCAGTGATCCGATGCCTTCCACACTCCGCAGGACCCGCGCGGTGGCCGAGCACATCCAGCGCCACGACCACCGGGAGACGACCCATTTCGCGTGCGTCCGCTTCTTCCGCGCCCTCCGGGCCTACGAGACCGCGTGGGGGAGCACTCCCGACCGCCTCCGTCAGGCGCTGGAGGACCTCAGGAACGCCACCGCGGAGCTGACCGGTGACCCCGACGCCTTCCGGCGGGCGTGCCGGGACCCCCGCCACGGGGGCCTGCCGCACAGCCTCGACGAACCGCTCGCCGAGCAGTTGAGGGCGTCCCTGGAGGCCCCGGTGTACGCCGAGGCGGGCTGAGGCGGCGCTTCCGGAAAACCTGCTCGCGGGACTCACCGAAATCTACATCGGCCAGAGTAGACATCCGTTGTAAGCGCTGATACATTTCCTGTCGTAGCCACAGAGATCCACGAGGTGGACCACCGGATGCGCCGGTGGGGAGCAGGACCGGCGTCCCGCCCGTACGGGGGACGCCGCGGCAACAGGGAGAACGCGGTAGGGCTCGACCGACGCAGAGGTTTCCGTACGGCGTCGGGAGCCGGTAGGACAGCGACACCGCAGTACAGAGGTAAGGCAGTACCGCAGGACCGGCGTCCCGCCCGTACGGGGGACGCCGCGGCAGGTGTGAAGTGTACGCAGTGAGATCGAGAGGAGTAGATGCCATCGAGGATCGCCCGGGTGCGGGGATGTCCCACTCGGGTACCGCAGGCCCCGGTTCGGAAGAAGGTGGTCCACGGTCACACAACCGCGATCCCCGCACTCCCGTCCCAGTTCGACCTCGGGAAGCGGAAGACCGGCAGCAGCCGGTAGATGGTGTTGAACTCTCGGGCCCCAGCGCTGTTCGGCGCTGGGGCCCTCGGCGTGCGATGAGGAGAGAAAGAGAAACGCTTGTCCCGTCCCGAAACCGAAGACCGGTTCGACGATGACGACTACCCCGCCTACACCATGGGCCGCGCGGCGGAGATGATCGGTGCCACACCGGCCTTCCTGCGCGCCCTGGGCGAGGCCCGGCTGATCGAGCCCCTGCGCTCGGCGGGCGGGCACCGCCGCTACTCCCGCTACCAGCTCAGGATCGCCTCCCGCGCCCGCGAACTCGTGGACGAGGGCACTCCGATCGAAGCCGCGTGCAGGATCATCATCCTGGAGGACCAGCTGGAGGAGGCCCAGCGGATCAACGAGGAACTCCGCGCCTCCGAAGCCGGCGCGCGGAACGACGAGCGTCCGGACCCCGGGAACGCCTGACGGAGGACGGGGTGGCCCGGACCGGAAGGCCGCTCCCCCGCGCTCCCCCGGGAGGCCGCCCCGTCCGACTCCGTCAGGGCGGCCCCACCGCGTTCTCCGCCCCGCCGCGTCCGCGCGGGCTCAGAGGCGTTCGGCCTCGTCGTCGCTCATCAGCCGGGAGCGGATGAGGAACCGGTTGCCCGTCGGCGCCTCCAGGGAGAAGCCCGCTCCCCTGCCCGGGACGACGTCGATGGTCAGGTGGGTGTGGCTCCACAGCTCGAACTGCGCCCGCGACATCCACACCGGCACCGGCTCGGGCGCGCCCACGTCGAGGTCGCCCAGGCGCACGTCCGAGGCCCCGGTGCGGAACTCCCCCGCCGGATAGCACATCGGCGAGCTGCCGTCGCAGCACCCGCCGGACTGGTGGAACATGAGCGGCCCGTGTTCGGCGCGCAGCTCGCGGAGCAGGGCGGCCGCCGCGTCGGTGACGGCCACCCTCTCCACGGCCGCGCCGTCGGCGCGGGGATCCATCAGAACAGCCCCATCGCCTTGTCGGAGTAGCTGACCAGCAGGTTCTTGGTCTGCTGGTAGTGGTCGAGCATCATCTTGTGGTTCTCGCGGCCGATGCCGGACTGCTTGTACCCGCCGAAGGCCGCGTGCGCCGGGTAGGAGTGGTAGTTGTTCACCCACACGCGGCCCGCCTGGATGTCGCGGCCCGCGCGGTAGGCGGTGTTGCCGTCGCGCGACCACACCCCCGCCCCCAGCCCGTAGAGGGTGTCGTTGGCGGTCTTGAGGGCGTCGTCGTAGTCGTCGAAGCGGGCCACCGACACCACCGGGCCGAAGATCTCCTCCTGGAAGATCCGCATGCCGTTGTGGCCCTCGAAGACGGTCGGCGCGACGTAGTAGCCGCCGGACAGGTCGCCGCCGGGATCGACCCGCTCCCCTCCGGCGAGCACCGCCGCCCCCTCCCGGCGGCCGATGTCGATGTAGGACAGGATCTTCTCCAGCTGGTCGTTGCTGGCCTGGGCGCCGACCATGGTGTCGGTGTCCAGCGGGTTCCCCTGCCGGATCCGGCCGACGCGGGCCAGGGCGTCGCCCATGAAGCGGTCGTAGACGGCGTCCTGCACCAGGGCCCGCGACGGGCAGGTGCACACCTCGCCCTGGTTGAGGGCGAAGAGGGTGAAGCCCTCCAGGGCCTTGTCGTAGAAGGCGTCGTCGGCCGCGGCCACGTCGGCGAAGAAGATGTTCGGGCTCTTGCCGCCCAGCTCCAGGGTGACCGGGATGAGGTTCTCCGACGCGTACTGCATGATGAGGCGGCCGGTGGTGGTCTCGCCGGTGAAGGCGACCTTGCTGACGCGGGGGCTGCTGGCCAGCGGCTTGCCCGCCTCCGCGCCGAAGCCGTTGACGACGTTGACCACGCCGGGCGGCAGCAGGTCGGCGACGAGCTCCATGAGCAGCAGGATCGAGGCGGGGGTCTGCTCGGCGGGCTTGAGCACGATCGCGTTCCCGGCGGCCAGCGCGGGCGCGAGCTTCCAGGTGGCCATGAGCAGCGGGAAGTTCCACGGGATGATCTGGCCGACCACGCCCAGGGGCTCCTGGAAGTGGTAGGCGACGGTGTCGCCGTCGATCTGGGAGGTGTGCCCCTCCTGCGCGCGGATCGCCCCGGCGAAGTAGCGGAAGTGGTCCACGGCCAGCGGCAGGTCGGCGGCCAGGCACTCGCGGACGGGCTTGCCGTTCTCCCAGGACTCGGCGACGGCGAGCCGTTCCAGGTTCTCCTCGACGCGGTCGGCGATCCGGTTGAGGACCAGGGCCCGCTCGGCGGCGGAGGTGCGGCCCCAGGCGGGGGCGGCGCCGTGGGCCGCGTCCAGGGCCAGTTCCACGTCCTCCGCGCCGCTGCGGGCGACCTCGGTGAAGACGCGGCCGTTGACGGGGCTGGGGTTCTCGAAGTAGCGGCCCCGGACCGGCCTGACCCACTCGCCCCCGATCCAGTTGTCGTAGCGGGCGGCGTACTCGACGACGCTTCCGGGCTGGCCCGGGGGTGCGTAGATCGCCATGGAGGTCTCCTTAGTTCACCGGGCTCCGGCCGTGGGACCGGCAGCCGCTTCCGGGGAGGTCGGGAGGGTGACGCTAGTCACCGCCACGTTGCGACCACGTTGCGGGCGGGTCAGCCGCCGAGCCAGCGCAGCCTGCCGCGCAGGGCGGCGTGGCGCGGGGAGGCGGGGTCGAGGGCGCGCAGCACGGCGGTCAGGACTCGGGGGTCGTCGCGCCACTCGGGGTGCTCGGCCCAGTCCAGGAGCACGTCCGGTGCGGCGTTGGCGCCCAGGGCCTCGCACGCCTCGGCCTGGAGGCCGTCGCGGACCTCGGCCACGCCGGGCGCCTCCGAGCGGGGCAGGACCGGCCCGGCGTAGGCGTCCAGGGCCCGCCGGTAGGCGCCCGCGGCCAGGTGGCGGCGCACCTCGTCCACGTCGGTGTCCAGTGGACGGCACAGCCGGTAGGGGCGGGAGGCGAGCAGGCCGGGGCCGAGGAGGCGGCGCAGGCGCGACACCTCGGCGCGGACGGTGACCGGGGAGGCGTCCCGCTCGTGCAGCCGGGCGCCGAGCTCGTCGCCGGTCAGTCCGCGCGGGTTGCGGGCGAGCAGGAGCAGGATCTCGGAGTGGCGGGCGCTCAGGTCCAGGCCGCGGCCGTCCAGGGTGAGCCGGGCGCCGTCGCGTCCCAGGACGCGGAGCCGGTCGTCCCCGGCGGGTCCGCGGGCTTCGGCGGAGGCGGCGCCTCCGCGTGGACCGGTCGGCGGGCGGGCGGTCCGGCCCGCCCGCCGCCGTCTCGGCTCGGGCACCCGGGCCCCGGCACGCAGGGCGCGCAGCTCCGCCTCCGCCGCGGTGGCGGCGGCGCGGACCAGAGCCAGGGCCTGCGGCGAGGCGAGGTGGCTGTCCCCGGTGAGGTCGAGGACGCCCAGGAGGGCACCGGTGCCGGGGTCGTGCAGGGGCGCCGCGGAGCAGCTCCAGTGCTGCACGCCCCGGGCGAAGTGCTCGCTGGCGAACACCTGGACCTCGTGGTCGAGGGCGAGGGCGACGCCGGGCGCGTTGGTGCCGACCGCGTGCTCGTGCCAGTTGGCGCCCTCGACGAAGCACATGTCCTCGGCGCGGCCGCGGAGCCGGTGGTCGCCCTCCACCCACAGCAGGCGGCCCGAGGCGTCGCCCACCGCGAGGATCTGGGGGCCGGGCGCGGTGTCGACGAGCAGGTGCCGCAGCAGCGGCATGACGGCGGCCAGCGGGTGCGCGTCGCGGTGGTCGCGCAGGTCGGGGCCGGTGAGCTCGATCCGGGGCAGGGTGGTGTCGGGGTCCACGCCGTGCTGGGCGCTGCGCCGCCAGGAGGCGCCGACGACGGGGCGGACCGGGCCGCTGACCCGGCCGGAGTCGGTGAAGCGCGCGTGCGCGACCGCCACGTCCCGGCGCACGGCCTCGGGGTCGGCCTCCCACGGCCACGCGTTCCACGGTCCCGGCATGCGCGCTTCCCTCCGCCGAGGCGACGGCGGGCCGTGCCGACGGACCGCCCGACACCCCGATTGAATCCGCGCCGGCCCCTTCTGACAAGGGGCCGGGGCGAACCGGCCGCTCCCTGTCCCGTGGGCGCGGACCCGGTGCCGCGTGAGCCGGGGCCGACCGCCTCCGTGGTCGCCCCGCGCGGGCCCGGTCCGTGTCGGCAGGGGCCTTCGAGGAGAAGGCACCGCCTGCTCCGCGTAACACTCGGACCCGTCCCGGACGGAAAGGCACCGCCTGCTCCGCGTGACGCTCGGACCCGTCCCGGACGGAAAGGCACCGCCTGCCCCGCATGACGCACGAACCCGCCCCGGACGGAAAGGCACCGCCTGTCCCGCGTGACGCACGAACCCGCCCCGGACGGACGGGTCCCCCGCGGTGCCCGCCTCAGCACTCCTCGCGGACGCGCTCCCTGCCGGGGCCGCAGAGCCAGTAGGCGGGGTAGGCCCGCACGTCCTCCACGGTCGGCGCGGCCGGGGGCGCGGCCGGATAGGGGTCACTGCCCCAGTCGAAGCGCGGGCGCAGCTCGCGCGCGGTGGCGCCGTCGGGGAGGGCGTCGCGCCCGGCGGGGGTCAGGTAGGTCCCGGCCGGGGTCCTGCGGGCCAGGCCCGCCTCCACCAGGGGCTGGGCCAGCTCCTCCTCCACTCGCCCGTCCCACCGGGTGGTCGCCGCCGCGGTCCCCAACAACGCTGTCAGGTCCTTGATCAGTGTGCTCATGCGCAAACGGTAGCGATCCGCGGACCCGCGCACCCGGGCATTGCCCGAACTCGGGAGAGTGCGCCGGAACACACCCGGCCGCCCGTCCGGAGCGGGTGCGCCGCCGGTCCGCGCGGCACGCGGACGCGGGCGGACGCGGGTATCGGTTCAGAGCGGGTGCGGCCCCTCCTCCCCGGGCGGATCCGCCACGAGCGCGGCGAGCGCGACCGTCATCGCCACCCGGGCCCGCGGGTCGTGCAGCGGCAGGTCCGCGACCCGGCCCATCCGGCGCAGCCGGTACCGCACCGTGTTGGGGTGCAGGCCCAGCAGCTCCGCCGCCCGCCCCAGGTCTCCGTGCACGTACAGCCAGGCGCGGAGCGTGCGCGCGTGGTCGGTGCCGTGCTCGGCGTCGTACCGGACCAGGTCCGCCACCGGGTTGCGGACGGGCATGCGCCCGGCCTCGGCCACCAGGCGCAGGCGGCGCAGCAGCACGGAGTCCCAGGCGTCGTCGTAGACGACCGCGTCGGCGCCCTCGGGCGCCTGTCCGTGCAGCGTCAGGCACTCGTCCGCCTCCTGCCTGCTGGCGGGCAGGCCCGCGGCGTCGGCGGTGCCGCCCACCCCGGCCACCACGCCCAGCCGGTCGGGCAGGCCGCGCAGCGTCGAGCGCACCCACTCCACCGCCGGAGCGGGGTCGTCCCCGCACGGCAGCACGGTGTACACGGTGGTTCCGAGCAGGGTGCTGCGTCCTGGACGCGACCAGCCGAAACCGGTGGTGACCTGCTCGAACAGGTGCAGGATCGCGGCCTCGGGCTCGGTGCGGGCGCGTGCCTGGAAGGCGATCACCCGCAGCCCCGCCCCGAGCAGGCCGATCCGCCCGGCGGTCTGCGCCGGGTCGGCCGAGCCCTCCAGCAGGTCGATCACCGACTCCGACTCCACCTGCCGCTCCAGGTCGCTGCTGACCCTGGCGCGCAGCATGTGCAGCCCGACCGTGTGCGCCCCCTCGCTCAGCGCCCGGGAGCGGTCCGCGTCCAGGGGTGCGTCGCACGCCACCCACAGCGTGCCCAGGAGTTCGCGGCCCACCCGGATCGGCGCGGCGGTGCGTCCGCCCATGTCGAGTTCGGGTATCCCCGGCACGAACCGGGGGCCGGTCGCCGCGGCCAGCCGGGTGAGCACCCCGTCGGCGTCGAGGCGTTCGCGGACCCGCTCGGGGACCCGCCGGTCGACGAGGGTGTCGCGCCGTACCCGATCGGTGCCGCCCTGGGAGGCCGAGTAGGCCACCACGCGCGAGGCGCGGTCCTCGATGGTGACGGGTCCGCCGACCTCGGCGGCGACGGTGTCGGCCAGGGTGAACAGGTCGCTGGGGCCGCGCCCGGCCTCGGTCTCGCGCCCCTCCAGGACCAGCCCGTAGACGACCCCGGAGACCTGGCTCCACGACACGGCGGGCTCCACGACCAGGAGGGCGGGGCCGCCCTCGCCCAGGCGTGCGCGTACGTCGTCGCCGGGTTCGGTCGCGGACCGGATGATGACGACGGTCGCGCGGGCCTGCTCGGCCAGGCGCACCGCCTCGGCGGCCGAGTCCACGCCGACCGCGAGGAAGGCGTCGCCCAGCTGCGGCACGTCGTCGGTGGGGTCGTGCATGGCGACGCTGCGCAGCTCCCTGCGGCGCAGCGGCTCGGGGCCGACGAGCCGGGCGCCGTAGCCGCCCAGGACGTTGACGAGACGGTCGAGGTGGATCACGCCCGCTCCTTTCCCCGGCGACGGAGTTGTTCCGCGGCCACAAAGGGGCCTCACCTGATTGTCGCCCGAGGATAACGCCCGCCCCCGTCCCCGTGGACACACTCGTGGTAGGTGACGGCCCCCGTGTCGGCCGCCGCTGTGCTCGCCCCGTCCGCGGACCCGGTCCGCGGCGCGGGCCCTGAAGACAAGGAACGTTCATGGCCAGGACCACCGACCGATGGATGACCCGGGAGGCCTACGAGCGGCTCCGGGAGGAGCTCCGGACGCTGCGCGCGCTCCCCGACGACGACCCCGGCACCGGGGCGGACCGGGGCGCGGGGGACGTACTCCCCGCGCCCCGCTACATTCACGACCCCGCCGTGCGGCAGGCGCGCGTGCACACCATCGAGCGGCTGCTCAGCGAGGCCGTCGTGGACGAGGCCGCGCCCGACGACGGGATCGCCGCTCCCGGCAAGGTGCTCACCATCCGCTACGACGGCGAGGAGGATGACGAGGTGTTCCTCCTCGGCGTCCGGGACGCGTCCGTGGCGGACCGGATGACGGTGTACTCCCCGGAGTCCCCGCTGGGCGCGGCGCTGGTGGGCGCCCGCCAGGGCGAGCGGCGCACGTTCACCGCGCCCCGGGGCACGGTCATCGGGGTCACCCTGCTCAGGGCCGAGCCGTACCGGGCCGCCGTCGTGCACTGACCCCGGCCGCGGGGAGCCGCCGGGGACGGAGCGGGGCCCGCCGCGGGAGGGCCGGGTCCGGCCCGGGCGGGCCCGCCCGGGCCGGGCGACCGGGGAGGCGCGGAGAGGACGGGGACCGGGGGGACGTTCGCTCCCGGCGGGCGCGCGGCGCCCCGGCCGAGGGGCCCCGCCTGGACGGGTGGCCGGAAAGCGCGGGGAGGGCGGGAAGGGGCTCCCCGCGCGCCTCTGCGCAGGGGATCTCGGAGAGGGGTTACGGCGCGGGAACGCGTCGCGGGGTTTCTCCGCCGCGTGTTCCAGGGCGTTTTCCCTCGGTTCGCCGCGCTCCTTCCGACGCGCTTTCCCGCGCGTCCTCTTCGTACCCGATTCCTCTCCGGGGAAAGGTCGTCGGCGGGGGAACACAGGGGAAATCACTTCTCACGGCCTCTCCGGGGGCGCCCCGGCCACGCGGAACACCAGGTCCGGGCGCGCCCTCCCCCGTCGTCGTCCGCGACCCGGCCGCCCGTGCGCGGCGGCGCCGGGGCGGCGCGCGCCCTCCCGCGACGGCGCCCGCGGAGAACGGATTCCGAACGGCGTTCCCGGCCTACCCGGACACCGGGGAAACCGTCAGACCGCGAATCGGGAAAACGTCCCCGCCGCCTTTTCCCGCAGGGAACGCCGTTTCCCTCCGGAGGGAAGAGCACACCGCCCCGAAGGCCCGGGGGGCTTCCTCCACGACCCGCGCGCACCCTGTTCCCGGAAGGGGAAGATCACGACCGCCCGGTTCCGGGTAGCGGGTTGGGGGAGCCCGCGGGAGCACGCGGGCCGAAGGAACGGACACCCGACGCAGAGAGGGCGATGCACATGAGCGCGGACACCGACGACGCGCGCTGGGCGCCGGTCAGGGACTGGCACGCGGCGGTGAGCGCACGGGACCTGATGGCGGCGAAGGCGGTCGCCGACCCCGACATCAGGGTCGGCGGACCCCAGGATTCCGCGCAGGGCGTGGACGCCTTCCTGGACTGGGTCCGCGACTCGGGCATCCGCATCGAACCGGTCGGCTGGCACACCGTGGACGAGCACCGCGTCGTGGTGGAGCAGGACGCCGCCTGGCCCGGCCGCGCCGATTCGGGGCCCGAGGCGGCCCCGGTGCGCACCGCGACCCTGTTCGAGGTGCGCCACGGCCTGATCACCGCCGCTCTCCGCTACGACGAGGGCGTGGAGGCGGCCCTCGACGCGGCCCGGCGCACGTCCTGACGCCGTGGACGTGCCGGGGCGCCGCGAGCGCGCCGGCCGCGCGTAGGCGCGCACGCTCCGGACCGCGCGGGTGTCCGGGACGCCGTGGGCGTACCGGCCGCGCGACACGGCCCGGGGCGGCCGGTACCGGTATCGGTGCGCCCCGGGTCGGTGCGGGGTGGGGGCCCGGGTCAGGGGGCCGCCGGTCTGTCGATGGTGTGGAGGAGGACGTGCGCCTCGTCGAGGCGGGCGGGGAAGGCCTCCGGGTTCTCCGCCAGCCGCATGGCGGTCAACTCGCAGGCCATGGCGGTGTGGGCGGCGAGCACGGCGACGTTCTCGGCCGCACCCGCCTCCACCAGGGCACCGGCGAACCGGTGGGCGCGCTGCTGACGGGTGAGCAGGTAGCGCGAGCGCAGCTCACCGCTCTCCCGGAGCAGGCGCGCCAGGACGGCGGAGTGGGCCGGGGAGAGCGCGGTGTGCGGTCTGACGGCGGCGTCGGCCTCCCTGAGCAGTTCGACGGCGGCGCCGAGGTCCTCGCCCAGCGGCCGGGGAGCCTTCTCCAGCACGTAGGCGCACATGCGGTCGGCCTCCGCCCCGTCGTCGGCGAACAGCACCTGTTGTTTGTCGCCGAAGTACCTGAAGAAGGTGGTCCGGCCGACTTCCGCGCGTTCGGCGATCGCGGCGACCGTGACGTTGTCGAATCCGTGCTCCGCGAAGAGCTGGAAGGCTGCTGACACGATCATGGCCCGGGCCTTACGCCGTTTGCGGGCGTGGAGCGTGTCGGGGGGGTGGTGCATGAGGCGACCCTATCGAGTGGGGATCCGGTTCTCTTTGGTACGCGGGACCATTGGGACGGTAGTCCTGAAACGCACCGAGAGACCGGGGAGCGGGAAGTCGTCTGTCCTGTTGTAGCGGGAACGCATCCGGTGGGCACAGTCCGAAACCCACGCGGGCGCACTGGTTGGCCCGGAATTTTATTGCAGAGCGGGGTTCGTCTGACAACCGCCTTCCGGACCGTGCGGAACATCTACCCGGAAAGCGGTTCGCCTCTCAGCGGATTTCGCCTTCCGCGCGGCCGGAGCGGGAGCCATTCCGGATCAGTCCCCATTGAACATCTTCCAGGAAAACGATCGGTTTCCTTACAGTTTCCCGGCCGGGGAACGCGGCCCGCCGGGGCGCGCGACCGCCGATTGTCAGTGACCTGTGCCACAGTGGAGACCTCGATCCCATTCTGGAGCTGGTCATGGCATATCTCCTGGTCATCGGCACACGCAAGGGGCTCTTCACCGCCCGCAGCGAGGATCGGCGCGCGTGGGAGGTGAGCGGCCCGCACCGGCTCGACTCCGCGGACTACGCCAGCATGAGCGCGGTGTACGCGGTCGGCGTCAACCCGCACAGCGGCCGCATCCTCGCCGGAGCGGAGAGCTCGCACTTCGGACCGAGCGTCTGGTACAGCGACGACGGGGGCGCCACCTGGCACGAGCCCGGGTCCGCGCCCATCGCCTTCCCCGAGGACACCGACGCCTCCCTCGTCCGGGCCTGGCAGTTCGCCTTCGGCGACGACGCCGACACCGTGTACGCGGGGGTGGAGCCGCACGCCCTGTTCCGGTCCTCCGACGGCGGGCTGCGCTTCGAACTCGTCCGCGCCCTGTGGGACCACCCGCACCACGCCGACTGGTTCCCCGGGGCGGGCGGCGGCGCGGTCCACACGATCCTGCCCGGGATCCTCGGCGCGGGCGGGCGCGTGCCCGGAGCCGTGACCGTGGCCATGTCCACCGGTGGTGTCTACCAGACCCGCGACGACGGTGCCAGTTGGGCTCCGGCCAACCGGGGGATCTCGGCGGTGTTCCTGCCCGACGAGGAGCCCGAGTACGGCCAGTGCGTGCACAAGGTGGCCGCCGGGCCGGGCGGCGTGCTCTACGCGCAGAACCACCACGGGGTGTACCGCAGCTCGGACCCCGCGGGGAAGGGGTGGACGGCCGTGGAGACCGGCCTTCCCACCGACTTCGGGTTCGCGGTGGTCGCCCACCCGCACCGGCCGGAGACCGCGCTCAACTTCCCCGTGGTCAGCCAGGAGGTGCACCTGCCGCCCGACCACCGGCTGGGCGTGTACCGGACCGACGACGGGGGCGGCAGCTGGCGGCCGTTCACGCAGGGCCTGCCGCGGGAGCCCTACTTCGGGATCGTGCTGCGCGACGGCGCCTGCACCGACGGGGCGGACGTGCCCGGGTTCTACTTCGGCACCCGGTCGGGCGACGTCTACGCCGCCACCGACGACGGTGACGGCTGGCACCCGGTGGTCCAGCACCTGCCCGACGTCCTGTGCGTACGCGCCGCGGAGGTGTGAGATGCGGGTGACGGTACACCTGCCGGGTCTGCTGAGGGCCGACGCCGACGGCGCGGCCCACGTCCCGGTGGAGGTCGAGGACGGGACCGCGCTGGGCGGGGTGCTGGACGCGCTCACCGCCCGGTACCCGGGGCTGGACAGGCGGATCCGCGACGAGCAGGGGCGGCTGCGCCGCTACGTCAACGTGTTCGTGGACGAGGACGAGTGCCGCGGGGTCGGCGGGCTGGCGGCGCCGGTTCGCGACGGCGCGGACGTGCGGGTGCTGCCCTCGGTCGCCGGAGGCTGAGAGGAACCCGCGCGAGGACATCGGCCGTGACGGGGTGCCGCCCCCGGCCACCGGGCGCTGGGAGGAACCCGCGCGATGTGCGGGCCGCCCGGGAGCACCCCGGGCGGCGGAGCGGGCGGGGCGCCGCGCGGCTTCCGCCGACACCGCCGTGGGGCGGCGCCCCGGACGAGCGTCCCCGGGCGGCTGGCGCGGTGACCGGAAGGGGCTCACCGGCCCGCCGCCCCATGGGCCTCTCCGGGTGGGACCCGGCTCCGCAACCGCCGACAGGTGAGCACCACCGCCGCCGGAAGCGGTCGGGTTCCGGTGTCAGGCCGGGTCCCCGCTGTCGGCCGGGAGGCCGGACCGCCGACCGGAGCGCTCGGCGCGCAGGGGCACCGGGCGCAGGTGGGTCAGGCTCCGCCACACCCACTCCAGAGGGCCGAGCCGGAACCGGCGCGCCCACAGGCGGGCGAGGACGGCGGTCGCGACGAAGTAGGCGGCGGCCAGGGCGTACTGGGCCAACTGGGGAACCGTCCCCTCGAACGGGCCCATGACCGCCAGGAACACCGCCGTGCTGCCCAGGTACACCGTGAGGGTCATCCGCCCGAGCGGGGCCAGGGTCCCCAGCACACGCGCCGCTCCCCGCCCCCTGAGCACCAGCCACCACACCAATCCCAGGTAGAGCAGGGCTCCGCCCAGGTTCAGCAAGGTGTTCCCCAGGAGGACGACCACGGTCTCGCCCACGGACCGCACCGGCGCGCCGTCGGCGCCGAACTCGGTCGGGAACACGACGCTGCCGACGAGCATGAGCGCCACGCTCAGGACCTGGACCGCCGCGCCGAACACGAGCATGCGCAGCGGCAGGCGGGAGGTCCCCTCCGCGCCGGTTCCGGGCTCGGCGGTGAGCTCCGGGCGGCGGGCCAGCCACACGCCCACGCAGAAGAACCCGAGGGTCTGCGGGACCAGCATCGCCGAGGCCCCCCAGGTGTGGTCCCCGAGGAACGGCGAGAGCAGCAGGTCCGACACCGGTACGGCGGCGAACAGCACGGCCGCCGCGACCAGCGGTCTGCGGCGGGACCCGCCGAGCAGCAGCGGCACCAGCGGGGTCAGCAGCAGCGCCGCGACCGAGTACTGGGTGAGGATGTCCCCGTCGAAGACCGCCAGGTGCGGAAGTCCGAACAGCAGACCCAGGACGGCGTAGCGGCGCAGCATCACCGCCGCCGGACTCCCGCCGCGCCGGGCGGCGGCCCGCCACGCCAGGACCACGCCCGCGCCCAGCAGCACCATGAGCATGGTCCTGGCCCTGCCCGACATGAGCAGGGTGAGCCCGCCGTCCACGAGTTCGCTCAGCACGCCCGGGACCCGGTCGCCCGACATCTCGACGGGATAGACCACCGAGGACGCGTTCATCATGACCACGCCGATCATCGCGAGCGCCCGTGCGACGTCCAGGAAGACCACGCGTCGCGCGGGGGACGGCAGGCCGGGGCCGGGACCGGCACCGTCGGACGCGGCTGTGTGCCGTGTCCCGGCCGTGTGCCGAGCCTCGGTCCCCGCCGTGCGCGGTTCCCCGCTCCCGGGCGTGTGGAGCGCCCCGCCCTCGTGCCGTGCCCCGGCCGGGTGGTGCGTCCCGTCCCCGTGCCGTTGCGCCCCTGTCGTGTCGTACCCCGCCTCGCTCATGCGGTGCCCTCTCCCCCTCCGACGTCGAACGGCTCCCAGCCTCGCCTCCGGGCCCGTGCGCGCGCATCGACCGAACGGCCGACGCCCGGACCCGCCCGCCTCGTACCTTCGGCCGAGGCCCGCCGCGTCCGCGCGGCCTACGCTGGTCGCCATGGCCATGAACAGGGTGTTCGCGACGCTCGGCGGCGACCGGACCAGCGGTGCGCTGTCCCGGCTCGCGCCGTGGGCCGTGGCGTGCGTGCTCGCGGTGGTGTGGGCGCTGGACCTGCTGCGCGTTCACGGCGACTTCTCCCGCCCGGACTGGATGGGGCCCCCGCACTCGGCCATGGACTACGTGCCGGTGGTCTCCGGCGGGGTGGTCTGCGTGCTCGCGCTGCTCACCCTGCGCCCGTCCTCGGGACCGGTGGTGACCGCGGTGTCCGGTGCGGCGGCCTCGGCCTCGGTGCTGGCGGCCTCCGCGGTGCTGTGGCCGCTGCCCATGGGGGAGGCGTTCGGGTACGCCCTGGCGGGCTCGGAGGTCAGCGGGCTGCTGGTGCTGCTCGCGCTGGCCGGGCTGCGGTGCCGCCCCTGGCAGATCGGCACGGTGGCCCTGTGCGCCTTCGCGGCCACCCTCTCGGACTACCTGCGAGAGCCCGTCCCCTACTACGCGAGCCTGGCCAACACGTCGCTGACGTTCGTGGCCGTGGGACTGGCCCCGGGGCTGTACCTGCGGTGGCGGGAGGCACAGCGGCGTTCCCACGCGGAGCAAGCCCGCTCCCAGGAGCGGCTGGCGATCGCCCGCGACCTGCACGACGTCGTGGCGCACGAGGTGACCGGCATCGTCGTCCAGGCGCAGGCGCTGCGCCACATCGCCGACCGCGACCCCGGCGCGGTGCGCAACGCGCTGCCCGAGATCGAGGCGGCGGGGGCGCGCGCCCTGGAGTCCATGCGCGGGATGGTCTCGCGGCTGCGGGAACCGGGCGACGTGCCGCTGGCCCCGGACACCGCCGCGGGGCTGGCCCGGCTGGCGACACCGGCGGCCGGGAGCCGACCGGAGGTGGCGGTACGGTGCCGGGGTCCCGTGGAGGCCCTGCCGCCGACCGCAGGAACGGCGGTGCTGCGGATCGCCCAGGAGTCGGTCACCAACGCGCTGCGGCACGCCCGGGGCGCCACCCGGGTGGAGGTGTCGGTGGAGGCCGGAGCGGAGGAGGTCGCGGTGCGGGTGGGTGACGACGGCCAGGGGGGCGCGGGACCGGCCGGGGGCGGGTTCGGCCTGGTCGGCATGGCGGAACGGGTGCGCCTGCTCGGCGGCGTGTTCTCCGCGGGCCCGCGTGACCGGGGCCGGGGCTGGGAGGTGGCGGCGCGGCTGCCGCTGGACCGGGCGGGCGAGGGCCCGGAGCGACGTTCGACTGTCGGGGAGCAGGGGTGAGGGTGATGCGGGGGTCCCAGGAGGCCGGAGGGGAGCGGGCGGTGCCCGGCGGCGGCGGGGCGCCGATCCGGGTGCTGCTGGCGGACGACCAGGCCATGGTGCGGACCGGGTTCCGGTACATGCTGGCGGCCGAGGACGGCGTCGAGGTGGTGGGCGAGGCCGGTGACGGTCTGGAGGCGGTCCGGCTGGCCCGGGAGCTGCGCCCGGACGTGGTGCTCATGGACATCCGGATGCCGGGGGTGGACGGCCTGGAGGCCACCCGGCGGTTGGCCGGTCCGGGAGTGGCCGACCCGCTCCGGGTGGTCGTGGTGACCACGTTCGACCTGGACGAGTACGTGCACGCGGCGATCACCGGAGGGGCGGTCGGGTTCCTGCTCAAGGACGCCGGACCGGCCCTGCTGGTGGAGGCGGTGCGGGCCGCCGCCAGGGGCGACGCCCTGGTCTCCCCGAGGGTCACCGTGCGGCTGCTGCGGCACTTCGCGGCGGCGCCCCGGTCCGCGCCGGGGGACGGCGGGCTGACCGTGCGGGAGCTGGACATCGTGCGCGCGGTGGCGCGGGGGCTGACCAACACCGAGGTGGCCGGGGAGCTGTTCGTCACCGTGAGCACGGTCAAGACGCACCTGGCGAGCGTGCAGGCCAAGCTGGGGGCGCGCAACCGCGTGGAGGTGGCGGCCTGGGCCTACCGCAACGGGCACGCGGAGTAGGCGGGGCCGGCTCCCGCCGACGGTGCCGGTGCGTCGCGTGGTGGCGCGACGGCGGGACCGGGAACCGTCCGGCGGCGGAACGCGTCCCCCGACCGCCGTGCCGCTCCCGGCAGGAGCGGCACGTCCTCCAGCCGCTCGCGGGCGGCGGTTGTCCACAGCCTCCCGCCGCCTCTACCGCCGCCGGGCCCGATGCGGTTTCCTGGAATACGGGGGGTCCCCGAGGGGGTCCGACTTCCGGCTGCCCTCTACCAGTTGGCGGGGGCGTAGTCCTTCAGGAAGCACCCGTGCAGGTCCTCGCCCAGCTCGCCCCGCACGATGGGGTCGTACACGCGCGCGGCCCCGTCCTCCAGGTCCAGGGGCGCGTGGAACCCGGCCTCGGCCAGCCGCTCCTTCTCCGGGTGCGGGCGCTCGTCCGTGATCCACCCGGTGTCCACGCTGGTCATCAGAATGCCGTCGGACTCCAGCATCTCCTGGGCGCTGGTGCGGGTGAGCATGTTGAGCGCGGCCTTGGCCATGTTGGTGTGGGGGTGCCCCGGCCCCTTGTAGCCGCGGCCGAACACCCCTTCCATCGCCGACACGTTGACGATGTAGGTGCGGCGCGCCGGGGAGGCCGCCAGGGCCGGGCGCAACCGGTCCACCAGCAGGAACGGCGCGCTCACGTTGCACAGCTGCACCTCCAGCATCTCGACGGGGTCGACCTCGCCGATCCGCCGCGTCCAGCTGTTCACCGGGGCCAGGTCGGGCACCAGCCCTCCGGCGTCGATCGCCGTCCCGGTGCGCACCCGCTCCATCGACGCGGAGCCCGTGGTCAGCGCCAGGGAGGTGAGCATGGCCGGGGTGAGCGCGTGGGTCGCCGGGGCGTCCCGCCCAGGGTCGGCGCGGTCCTCCAGGGCGCGCGGGCGCACGCCGCCCAGCACCAGCGGCTCGGGGAGGCCCTCGCCCGTGAGCGGTTCGGCCTCGGCCTCGACCAGCGGCCCGTAGGAGCCGGGCGAACGGCGCACCGTCTGGGCCGCGTTGTTGATGAGGATGTCCAGCGGTCCCTGTTCGGCCACCGCGTCGGCCAGCCGCAGCACCTGGGCGGGGTCGCGCAGGTCGACGCCCACCACCCGCAGCCGGTGCAGCCACTCGCCGCTGTCGGGCATCGCGGCGAACCGGCGCACCGCGTCGTTGGGGAAGCGCGTGGTGACGGTGGTGTGCGCGCCGTCCCTCAGCAGCCGCAGGGCGATGTACATGCCGATCTTGGCCCGGCCGCCGGTGAGCAGGGCCCGGCGCCCGCTCAGGTCGGTGCGGGCGTTGCGGCGCTCCCTGTTGAACGCGGCGCACGCGGGGCACAGCTGGTGGTAGAAGGAGTCGACCTCCCGGTACCTCTCCTTGCAGATGTAGCAGGGCCGGGGCCTGCTCAGCACGCCCGCGAGGGCGCCGCCGCTGCCGCTGGTGAGGGCGCGGCCGTTGGTCTCGTCGTCGATCCGGTCCGGTGCCGCGGTGGCGGTGGCCGCGAACACGGCCCTGTCGTGGGCCTGGCGGGCGGCCTGGCGCTCCTTGCGGCGCCGCTCCTTGACGTTCTTGAACAGGCGTGCGGTCGCGCGCTGGAGGGCGACCGAGTCCGGGTGGTCGCTGGGCAGCTCACCGGCGCGGGCGATCACGTCCAGGCACGCGGCCAACCGGTCGGGGTCGATCCGCTCCGCCGGGTGCTCCAACTCCTCCGGCAGCGTCCGGGTACCCGTGTCCGTCATCGTCTCTGTCACCGCTCCACCGCCGCGCCGCGGTCGTCGCGGCCGGCCTTGCGTTCCCTGTGTCCGGTGGCTCCCGACTCGGGGCCATCAGGAACTGTATGCGCACCCCGGGACCGCGCGGAGCACGGTCCGGTGGAGCCGGTGCGCATCGGGTGGGAGTGACGGGTGAGTATGGGAGGGGAGAACGTCGCCGCGTGGGGAGTACGGACCGTACGCGTGTGACGCAGGAACGAGGGCCGACCGGGCGGAGCGCGGCGGTCCCGGAAGCGGGGGGTAGGAGCCGTGACCCAGCACAGGGCCGCCGCGGGCGCGGAGGGCGGCGCCGAGCGCGAACTCGTGGTTCTGCTCGACGAGGAGCACCAGCGCGTGGGCGTCGCCGACAAGGCCACCGTGCACACCCGGGAGACACCGCTGCACCTGGCGTTCTCCTGCTACGTCCTGGACGCGGACGGGCGGGTGCTGATCACCCGCCGGGCCCTGGGCAAGACCACCTGGCCGGGGGTGTGGACGAACAGCTGCTGCGGCCACCCCGGCCCGGACGAGGACCTCGACGCGGCCGTGCGCCGCCGGGTCGGCCAGGAACTGGGGATGCGCGTCAGCGGGGTGCGGCCCGCGCTGCCCGACTTCCGGTACCGGGCGGTGTCGGCCGAGGGGATCGTGGAGAACGAGTTCTGCCCGGTCTTCTGGGCGCGCGCGGAGGAGGGCCCGGACCCCGACCCGTCGGAGGTGGCCGAGTACGCGTGGGCGGAGTGGGCGGACCTGGTGGCGGTGGCCGAGCGGACACCGTGGCTGCTGAGCCCGTGGGCGGTGGAGCAGATCCCCCGCCTGGACGCGCTCTGAGCCGAGCGGCGGCCCCGGGAACGGGAGTGGATCCGGGGTGCCGTTCGGCGGAGGCGGGAGGGGGCGCGCCGGGTGCCGGTCGCGGGGACGGTGGGTGTGAGGGCGGCGACCGGGTGTCCGGGAGGCGCGAAGGAGCCCGCGCCCGGGTAGGAACGGGGTGGCCGTTCCCGACCCCCTCCCTGGAGCCGCTCCCATGTCCGAACGCCCCGCCGGGCGACCGCTCCGCCCGGCCGCCCTCGTCCTTGACGTCCTCGACACCCTCTTCCCCCTCGCGCCCCTGGAGTGGCGGTTCCGGGAGGCCGGAATCCCCCGGGTGCTCATGACCCGCTGGTCGGACCACCTGCTGCGCGACTCGTTCGCCCTGGCCCTGGTGGGCGGCGACGGCGCCGACCGCTCCTTCGAGGACGTGGTCCGGGGAGCGCTGCGCGACATCACCGGCCACCAGATCGCCCCCTCCGCCGAGGACGCCATCGTCGAGGGGCTGGCCGAACTCGACCCCCGACCCGAGGCGGCCGCCGCGCTGCGCGCCGCGCGCGGGGCCGGGGTGCCCGTCGCGGTCCTGGGCGACCACGACGACGCGCTGGCCCGGAGACTGCTGGAGCGCGCCGGTCTGCCCGACCTGGTGGAGGACGTGCTGGCCGCCCGCCCCGCCGGGGAGTGGCGGCCCGCGCCGGGCGCCTACCGGGCCGCCGCGCGGTCCCTGGGAGTCGCCCCGGAGCGGCTGGCCCTGGTCACCGCGCACGGATGGGACGTCGCCGGGGCGCGGCACGCGGGGCTGGTGACCGGCTGGTCCTCCCACCTGGAGGGGCGCTTCCCCTCGGTCTTCGCCCCGCCGGACGTCTCGGACCGCGACCTGGCCCGGACGGTGGAGGGACTGCTCTCCCTGCCCGCCGGGCGGTCCTGACCGGGGTCACCGCGAAGCGGGGCGGCCCCGAGCCGCGCGGGGGCGGTCGCCCGCGCGGTCCGGAGCGGTCGCCGGAGGCTCCCGGGGCGCTCCCCGCGCCCGCCGGACCGCTGACGGCCAGCTCGGTGGCGGCACCCGGCTCGGTCCGGGTCCGGGAGGGCCGTACAGGCCGGGATCCGGGGAAGCCGGGCTCAGGTGACGTAGAACGGCCCCGGGCGGTCCTCGTGGGCGTGGTCGATCCGGTCCAGGATGCGCTGGGGCATGTCCGGCAGGGCCCCGGGCGGGAACCAGCGCACGTCCAGGCTCTCGTCGCCGCTGGCGTCGGGCGCCCCGCCCACGGGGCGGCAGCGGAAGGCCAGGTCGAGGATCTGCACGCGGTCGCCGTTGGGGTAGGTGAAGGGCTCCTGGGCGAGCACGCTGGTGAGCCGCTCCACCTCGACCTCCACCCCGGTCTCCTCGCGCACCTCGCGGACGACGGCCCGGGCGGGCTCCTCCTCCGGTTCCAGGATGCCGCCGGGCGTGGCCCAGCGGCCGTCGTCCGCGCGCCGGTGCAGGAGGACCTCGCCCTCCTCGTTGACCACCACCGCCGTCACCCCGACGAGGGGCAGGAGGCCGTGGCCGACGTGGCTGCGGAGGGCGAGGAGGAAGTCAGGAACGGGCATGGCCCGAGGGTAGCCCCGGGACGCGTTCCGCGGGTACGCACCCCGCTGCGCGACGGGCGGTGCCCACGGAACCCGCCTCAGCCCTTCTTCCGGGCGGCGCGGAGCTCGGCGTACTCCTCGGCCAGGATCGACATCAGCACGGCGTCGTGCCACTCGCCGTCCCAGCGCAGGGACTCGCGCCAGACGCCCTCCCGGACGAACCCCGACCGGGCGTAGGACCTCTGCGCGCGGGTGTTGAACGCGAACACCTCCAGGGCGACCCGGTGCAGCCCAGCCACGGTGAAGGCGTACTCCAGCACGAGGTCCGTGGCCTCGGTGCCGTAGCCCCTCCCGGTGACGGACATGCCGTTGAGCGCGATCCGGTAGCCGGCGCTGGCGTTGTCCGGGTCGAGGTCGATCAGCGCGCACTCGCCCACGGCCGCGCCGCCCTCCCTCTCGAAGACGACCCAGTCGGCCCGGTCGTGGTGGTCGGGCCGCGTCGCGGCCCAGCGCACCAGCTCCTCCCTGGTGAACTCCCGGTGGGTGCCGGTGAGGCGGCGCACCTCGGGGTCCATGCGCAGTACCGGTTCGATGAAGTGCTCACCGGTCCTGGCGTCGAGCGGTTCGAGGCGGACCCTCTCCCCGGTGAGGACGGGCTGGTCGCGGAAGACGTCGGGAGGCACCATGACCGGGATCCCACCAGAGGGGCCGGCCGGGCGCAACGGCTTTTCCGGTCCGGCCCCCGGCCGCGCCCCGACTCCGCCCTCCACCCCCGGTTCCACGGTTGCGGTCCTGCCTTCCGGTCCCGGATCCAGATCCGGATTCCCGCCCCGGCGTAGTCCCCCGATTCCACGATCACCTCCCCGGCCACAGCCGTCCCCTCCGCCGCGTCCGCCTCCGCAGCCACGCCCTGCCGGGGCAGCGCCCCCGCTCACGCCACCGGCTGCCTGTACGATCCGGGCACGGTGTGCCGTGTCGGACGGGACGAGGGGGACCAGGTGTCGGTCGGTTCGGGAACGGTGAGCTTCCAGACGGTCCGGGAGACCAACCTGGGCGTCGTGCTGCGCACGGTCCGCGAGCTGGCCCCCTGCTCGCGCGCGGCGGTGGCCGCGGCCACCGGGCTGAACAAGACCACGGTGTCCAGCCTGGTCGCCGACCTCATGGCGCGCAGGCTGGTCCGCGAGACCGGGCGCTCCTCCCGGCAGCGGGTGGGGCGTCCGGGGGTGCTGCTGGACCTGGACGACTCCTCGATCGCGGCGATCGGCCTGGAGGTCAACGTGGACTACCTGTCGGTGGTCGCCGTGGACCTGCTCCAGCGCGAACTGGTCAGCCGCCACGTCCCCTTCGACGCCCGGTCGGCCGGGGCGGAGGCGTGCGCGCGGCACATCGCGCGCACCCTGGGCGCGACGGCGGCCGACCCCGCGCTGCGCGGGCGCACCGTGGTGGGGGTGAGCGTGGCGGTCCCGGCGCTGATCGACGCCCCCTCGGGGACGGTCACGCACGCGCCCAACCTGGGCTGGCGCGACGTACCGCTGCGCGACCGGCTGTCGGAGCTGCTGCGCGAGGCCGGGGTGGAGGGCGTCCCGGTGCGGGTGGACAACGACGCGAACCTGGGCGCGGTGGCCGAGTACCGGGTGGGGTCGTTCGCGGGGACGGCCGACCTCGCGTACCTGACCGGTGAGGTCGGGATCGGCGCGGGCATCCTGACCGGGGGCGAACTGCTGCGCGGCGCCAGCGGGTTCGCGGGCGAGGTGGGCCACCTGTCGCTGTCCCCGGACGGCCCGGAGTGCGCGTGCGGGCGCCGCGGCTGCCTGGAGGCGCTGGCGGGGATCGGGGCCATCCTGCGCGGGGCCGTCCCCGACCGGTTCCCGGACCACCCGCTGTCGGGCAGCGACGTCGCCGGGCTGGTGGGGACGGCCGTGGAACGCGCCGAGGCGGGCGAGGACACCGCCGTCGGCGCGCTGGAGCGGGCGGGCACGTGGCTGGGCCGGGGCCTGGCCGTGCTGATCAACGTCACCAACCCGAGCCTGGTGGTGCTGGGCGGCTACTTCGTGCCCCTGGGCCCGTGGCTGCTGCCGAACTGCCGGGCGGAGGCGGCCGCGAGCGCGTTCGCACCGGAGGCGGGCGGCTGCCGGGTGGAGCTGTCGTCGCTGGGGCTGAGCGCGGCGGCCCGGGGCGGGGCCACCGCGATGATCCACTCGCTCGACGCGGGGCTGCTGCCCCTGCCCGAGCCCGTGACCCGGGCCCCCGGTCCCGCGTCCGGCGAGGAGTCCGCCGCGGAGCCCGCTGTGGAGCCCGCCGAACGCCCGGCGGCGGACGCGGCACGGCCGGACGGGGACACCGCGGACACCGCCTAGTGCCGTGACCGTGAGGGGCCGCCGGACCCGCCCCTCCGCCGGGGGCCTGTACTCCTAGCGCGCCTCGCCCACCCGACCTCGCCCAGAGTCAGGTCGGAACCCCTCGCGTCACACCGGTGACCTTTCCGGACAGTTACCAGGGGGCCGTACGGGGCGGCGTGCACTCCGCCCTGAGCAGGGGATTCACCTTCGTTCCGGCGTTCCGGCTCCGAAGTCCGCACCGACCTCCGGACTACATGCACTCTCCCATAGTGGACAACACATATATTGGCGCTATCCTCTACCCATGTCCCTACGGCACGCCATCCTCGGGCTCCTGTCCATCAAGCCGATGAGCGGCTACGACCTGAAGAAGGTGATCGACGAGAGCGTCGGGCACTTCTGGACGGCGGACCAGTCGCAGATCTACCGAACGCTCACCGGCCTGGTGGAGGAGGGCCTGGCCTCCCGCCGCACCGTGGTGCAGGAGGAGCGCCCCAACCTGCACCTGCACAGCGTGACCGCCCCCGGGCTGGCCGAACTGGACCGCTGGCTCACCTCCCCCCTGCGCACCCAGCCGACCCGGGACCCCTTCCTGGCACGGCTGTTCTTCGCGGACAGGATGCGCACGGAGGACATCCGGGAACTGCTGGACACCCGCAGGCGGGAGGTGGGCGGGGAGCTGGCCGCGCTGGAGGCGATCGCCGTCCCGGCGGAGGCCGCCGGGCTCGGGCAGGCGCTCCGCCTGGCCACGCTCTCCTACGGCATCACCCTGGCCAGGGCGGAGCTGGACTGGCTCGACGCCACCGAACGACTGCTGGAGGAGAACACCCCGTGAGTGAGCGGATCTCGGCCCAGCTCGACGGGATCGCGGCGCGCTACGCCGCCAAGCCGGGGGTGTCGCTGATGAGCCTCGCCGTGGAGCAGCCGTCCACCGGGTTCTCCTGGAGCCACGGCGACACCGGGCGGCCGTACTTCGTCGCCAGTATCACCAAGCTGTACACCGTCGCGATGGTCATGCAGCTGCGCGACGAGGGGACCCTGACCCTCGACACACCCGTCGCGGACCTGCTCGGCGCGGACACGATGCGCGGGCTCAACACGTACGGGGGCCGCGACCACGGTCCGGAGATCACGGTGCGCGAACTGCTGACGCAGACGTCCGGGATCCCCGACTACTTCGAGCAGAAGCGCCCCGACGGCACCACGTTCCTGGGCGACATGCTCCGCGAGGACGCCGCCTGGACCTTCGAGGACTTCCTCGGCATGGCCAGGGCCATGCCGAGCCGGTTCGCCCCCTCGACCCCGGGCAGGGCGCACTACTGCGACACCAACTACCAGCTGCTCGGACGCGTCATCGAGGTGGCCACGTCCGGCGGCTACGACCGGGCCCTGCGCGCCCGGGTCCTCGAACCGCTCGGGCTGCACGACACCTGGCTGTTCACCCCGCACACGCTGGACCGCTACGACGAGGTCGCCACGCTCCTGCACGGCCGCACCCGGCTGCGCGTGCCGAGGACGATCGCCTCGTTCCCGCCCGACGGAGCGGTGGTCTCGACCTCGGCCGACCAGCTGCGGCTCCTGCGCGCCTTCGTCGGGGGCGAACTGTTCCCCGCGCGGTACCTGGCGGAGATGACCGCGCGCTGGAACCCGGTGTTCTCACGTCTGGTCCCCATCGACTACGGGATCGGGGTCATGCGGTTCAGGCTCCCGCGCTGGATGACGCCGTTCGCACCCGCCCCGGAGATGATCGGCCACTCCGGGGCCTTCGGGAACGTGCTCTACCACGTCCCGGAACGCGACCTCCACGTCTCCGGCACCGTCAACCAGATGCTCCCCCGCAGCCTGCCGCACAACATCCTGGCCCAGCTGGTGGCCCAGTTCCGGTGAGCCCCTCCGGACCCCGCTGGCCCGGGAACGCACGGCGGCCCCCGGACCGGGGTGTCGCGACCGCCGCCGCAACCCGGGCGACCGGGGGCGGCCCGCCCGGAACTCGGGTGGGCCGCCCCCGACTCGCTGCCGGCCGCCCCGCGCCGGATCTCCCCCGGGGCGGCTCCGGCCCGCTGCCGCTCAGTCCGCCTCCGGTGCCGGAGCACCGCCGGTCAGGACCAGGTCGGCCACCGCCGTACCCGGCCGGTCGAAGACCAGGTACAGGTCACGGATCCCCCCGGCTCCCCCCGTGTCCTCGAAGGCCGCGCCGACCTCGGTGAAGTCGTAGCCGTCCTTGCCCGCCGGGACGTCGGCCACCGCGGCGGTCGGCCCGTCCTCGGGGTCGTCCAGGCGGACGCGGACCGTGCTGGCGTGTTCGGCGTTCACCGTGAGGCGGCACCCGGTGACCCCGTCGCCGAGGTCCACGTCGCGGAAGGCGGCCCACGCACCGCCCTCCCGGGAACGCACCGCGTCGCCCCGCTCGGGGGTGAGCGGGCACAGGGACGTGCCCCGGGCGTCGTCGTAGCCCGCGGCCGACCACGGCGTGCGCGCGTCGCGGGGCGGGATGGCCTCCCCCGGCACGTCCAGGGCCGCGGTGGCGCGGATGTCGGTCGCCGAACGCCCGACCAGCACCTGGCGCGGCGCGTCCTCCACCACGAAGCGGTCGCGGGTGGTGTCCCACAGCGCGAGCCGGTCCACGTCGAAGGAGACCGTGGCGAGCGCGCTGCGGCCCGGCTCCACGCGCACCCGGGCGAACCCGCGCAGCGCGCGCAGCGGGGTCCGCACCCGCGAGGCCAGCTGGCGGGTGTAGACCTGCACCACCTCGTCGGCGGGCCGCGTGCCCGTGTTGGCGACCATGACGGTGACGGTGACCCGGCCGCCGTCCACGCGGACCACCGGGGCCGCGTACTCCACCGACGTGTAGCCGAGGCCGTGCCCGAAGGGGTAGAGCGGCTCACCCTCGAAGTACAGGTAGGTGCCGCGCGCGCCGACGATGTCGTAGTCGAGCATGCCGGGCAGGTCGTCGGCGGAGCGGTACCAGGTCTGCGGAAGCCGCCCGGAGGGCTCGGCGTCGCCGAAGAGCACGTCCGCGAGCGCGTGGCCGTACTCCTGACCGCCGTGCGCCGACCACAGGACGGCCGGGACGTGCTCGTCGGCCCAGGTGATCCCGAACGGGCAGCCGCTGCTGAGCACCAGGACCGTGGCGGGGTTGGCCGCGCGCACGGCGCGCAGCATCCGCTCCTGGGCGGCGGGCAGGTCCAGGTCGGTCCGGTCCTCGGTCTCGCGCCCGTTGACCATGGGGTGGTCGCCCAGGACGACGACCGCGACGTCGGCGGAGGAGGCCACCCGCGCGGCCTCCTCGGCTCCCGTGCCGAGCCCGTCCACGATGAAGAACAGCTCCTCCTCCCCTTCGTCCGCCAGGCGCAGGACACGATCGTGACCCGCCGTGACGGGGCGGCCGCTTCGCACGTGGGTAAGGGTGTGCACGAACTTGTACTCCTCCAGGCGGAAGGTCTGGGTGACCTCCCAGGTACCGGGTCCCGGCGCGGTGAAGGCCAGGACGCCGTCGGGTCCCGCGTCGAGGTACCTCCCCGTCCGCGCCGAGCGCAGCACGCAGGCGCCGCCGCCCCAGTCCAGGAGGTCGAAGTCCGCGCCCTCGACCTCCTCATCCAGGGTCGGCGCGTGCCCGTCCGCGCCTCGGTGCCCGCCGCAGACGCCGTGGGGCTCCAACCGGGCGGGGCTCCCGTCACCGGGGTCCGTGACGATCATGTGGCCGAACATGCCCAGCCGGATCCGGTCCACGCCCTCGCAGAACACCGTCTCCACCCGCTCGGCGATCCCGGCGCGCGCGGTGACGGCGTAGGGCAGCGTCCCGCTGTACCAGTCCTCCAGCACGGTGTCGCCGAGCTGGCCGACGACGGCGACCCGGCGCACGTCGCGCAGCGGGAGCGTGCCCTCGTTGCGGAGCAGGACGATCGAGCGGGTGGCCGCCTCCCGGGCCAGCGCCCGGTGCTCGGGGGTGTCGAAGGCCCCGGCGTCCCCGCCGGTCCCGTGCCCGGCCTCCCCCGCGTCACCGATCCCGGTGTCCCCCGTGCCCCCGTCCCACACCTCACCGTTCGGGCCGTCCCCGGCCAGCAGGTCTCCGCCCACCCCGGCGACCCCGCCCATGACGGGGTCGAACTCGCCCAGCCGGATCCGGACCGAGAGCACGTTGCGCGCGGCGCGGTCGATGTCGGCCGCGGTGAGCAGCCCCCGGCGCAGCGCCTCGCGCACGTGCCCGAGGGTGGGCTCGGTGCGGTCGTCGTCCTGGGTGAAGCTGTCGAGCCCGGCCCGGATCGCGTGCGCGTAGGCCGTGGGCAGGTCGGGGTGGAAGTGCTGCGCCTCCACGAGGTTGGCGGGCGCGTAGGCGTCGCTGACCACCAGCAGGCGGTCGGGCGCGGCCGGGCGCAGCACGTCGCCGATCAGCGGGCTCAGGTGCGCGGGCCGCCCGTTGACCAGGTTGTAGGAGGGCATGACGGCCACGGCCGCCCCCTCGGCCAGGGCGGGCAGGAAGGCCTGGAGCTCGTACTCGCGCAGGACCCTCGGCGGCAGGTCGCTGGAGGTCTCGCAGCGGCCCTCCTCGTTGTTGTAGGCGAGGAAGTGCTTGAGGGTGGGCGCGAGGCGCAGCGTGTCGCCGTCACCGGCCAGTCCCCGGGCGTAGGCGGCGGCCAGGAGCCCGGTCAGCCACGCGTCCTCGGAGTAGCCCTCCTCGTTGCGGCCCCAGCGGGGGTCGCGCAGCGGGTTGACCACGGGCGCCCAGACGTTGGGCGACGCACCCGCGCCCCTGCGGGCGAGCACCTCGTCGCCGACGGCCCGGCCGACGAGGCGGAGCAGGCCGGGGTCCCAGGTGCTGGCCAGGCCGACGGCCTGCGGGTAGACGGTGGCCGGTCCGAGCCAGGCCAGTCCGTGCAGCGCCTCGGTCCCGGTCCGGAAGGGGCCGACGCCCAGGCGCTCGACGGGCGCCTGGTGCTGGTGGAGCAGGCCGATCCGCTCCTCCGGGGTGAGGCGGGCGAGCAGGTCGTCCACGCGCCGTTCGGGCGGCAGGGCGGGGTCCCGGTACGGCGGCAGGTGCGGCTGGAGGGTCATGGGGGGTGTTCGCCTCTCGTGCGCGAGGGTATTGTCCTTCGAAATCGAACCGCTTCGACTTCGATACCTGAAGACCTTGTGTGCCACATCACAGTGGAGTAATTTGTTTGTCTAAACGGCCAACTAATTCATAGCAAAATGGCCCTTCGTTTCCTACCCCCCTGGGCTCCCCGGCCTGCTCAACCGAAGGAACGACGCTATGCGCACCACCCCCCTGCGCCTGCCCCCCAGCCGACGCCGCTTCCTCGGCCTGGTGGGCGCCTCCACCGCCGCGGCGCTCACCGCCGGAACGCTCACCGGCTGCGGCTCGGAGACGTCCAGCGGCGGAGGGTCCGCCTCCTCCGCCAGCTCGCTGGACGACCTGATCCCCACGCACATCCCGTTCCAGGGGGTCACCCCCGACATCCCGGGACAGCACGGCGCCCCGGACGGGTTCACCGCCTACCCGCGGGAGTTCGTCCAGGCCGTGTCCGAGGCCCCCGGCAGGGGCGGAAGCTACACCGCGATGACCCCGCTGTGGGGGCCGATCCCGCCCGGCCTGGGCGACAACTCCTTCTTCGAGTACGTCAACGGGCGTCTGGGCGCCACGGTGGAGTTCAACTTCCAGGACGGCAACTCGGTCATCGACAAGATGAACGCGGTGATCGCCGGGCGCGACGTCGCCGACATCACGATGATCCCCGACTGGGTCATCAACCTGATCCCGCAGTTCAACCGGGCCGTCGGCGAGCTGTTCGAGGACCTGACGCCGCACCTGGCCGGCGACGCGGCGCAGGCCTACCCCCTGCTGGCCAACCTGGACAGCGACGCCTGGCGCTGGAACGTCTTCAACCAGCAGCTGCACGGGGTGCCCTGGCCCGCCGAGCCCTTCGGCAACTGGGTCCTGTACCGGCGCGACCTCCTGGAGGAGTACGGCCTGGAGGCCCCGACCAGCCCCGACGACCTGTTCGCGATCGGCGAGGAGGTCAACGACCCGGACAACAACCGCTGGGCCTTCGGCGACTTCAACCTCACCATGCGCCAGGTCTTCGGTGCGCCCAAGCAGTGGCGCTACGCGGGCGGCGAGCTCATCCACATGTTCGAGACCGAGGAGTGGAGGGCCAGCATCGAGTACATGCGCAGGGTGTTCGACGCGGGGCTCGTCCACCCCGACATCGTCGCCCTGGGGGACAACTCCAAGGAGCTGCTCAACTCCGGGCAGATCCTCTTCAACCAGGACGGCATCGGCGCCTGGCACGAGGCGTACATGCAGATGCTCGGCGACAACCCCGACTTCCGCCTGGACCTGATGCCGGCCTTCGGCAACGGCGGCGCCGACCCGGTGATGCACCGCAGCGACCCCTCCGCCCAGTCCGTGTTCGTGCGCAAGGGCATGGAGCCGGAGCAGGTCGAGGAGATCCTCGGCATCATCAACTACTGCGCCGCTCCGTTCGGCACGCGGGAGTACATGGACTACCGCTACGGCGAGGCGGGCGCGCACCACGAGCTCAACGACGACGGGGCCCCGCAGCTCACCGACACCGGCAACGGCGAGGTCAACGACGGCTACTACTTCATCAGCGGACGCCCCCAGGCGATCACCGAGAGCCAGTACCCGGACTTCGTGCCGTGGAAGTGCGACTGGTACAACCACGCCGCCCAGTTCACCGAGGACGACCCGTTCGCGGGCATCCGCATCCAGCGCCCCGAGCGCTTCTCGGGGGCCGAGACCCCGATGACCGACAGGGTCAACGACATCATCCGGGGCCGCGAGGACCTCAGCGCCCTGGACCAGGCCGTCGCGGACTGGCGCCGCGACGGCGGCGACGAGGGCCGCGAGTTCTACATGCGGGTCCTCCAGGAGCACGGCCGTGACTGAGCGGACCATGACCAAGGGCGAACCGCCCTCCCCGGCCGACGCGTCCCGCGGGCGCGGGGGCCGGGGGCGGCGGTCCCCGGCCGTCCCGGACCGCCGGGGCGGGTCCGCGCCCCCGAGGCGCAGGCGGGTCCCGTTCGGTGCGAGGCTGCGCCGCGACTGGCAGCTGCTGATGATGACGGTCCCGGCGATCGGCCTGCTGGCGGTGTTCCACTACACGCCGACCCTCGGCAACATCATCGCCTTCCAGGACTACAACCCCTGGGACGGGGTGTGGGGCAGCCCGTGGGTGGGGCTGGCGCACTTCGAGCGGCTGTTCACCGACCCCCGCTTCTGGTCCGCGGCGGGCAACACGCTGGTCATCGCCGCCGTCCAGCTGGTGTTCTTCTTCCCCATCCCGATCGCGCTGGCCATCCTGCTGGACAGCGTGCTCAGCCCCAGGCTGCGGATGGTGCTCCAGAGCATCGTGTACATGCCGCACTTCTTCTCGTGGGTCCTGGTCGTCACCCTGTTCCAGCAGATCCTGGGCGGCGCCGGACTGTTCTCGCAGCTCCTGCGGCAGAACGGGTACGCGCCGCTGGAGGTCATGTCCGACCCCGACGCGTTCCTGTTCGTGGTCACCTCCCAGATGGTCTGGAAGGACGCCGGGTGGGGCACGATCATCTTCCTGGCGGCGCTGGCGGCCGTGAACCAGAACCTCTACGAGTCCGCGGCCGTGGACGGCGCCGGACGCTGGCGGCGGATGTGGCACATCACCCTGCCGGGCCTGCGCCCGGTGATCATCCTGCTGCTCATCCTCAAGATCGGCGACATCCTCAACGTCGGCTTCGAGCAGTTCTACCTCCAGCGCGACGCGTTCGGATCGGGCGTGTCGGAGGTGCTGGACACCTTCATCTACCACCAGACCCTGGTGACGGGGAACTTCAGCGCGGGAGCGGTCGCGGGCCTGGTCAAGGGCGTGGTCGGACTGGTCCTCATCGTTCTGGCCAACAAGCTGGCCCACAAGATGGGTGAGAACGGAATCTACCGACGAGCATGAGCACACTGTTCAAGGACCGCCCCGTGTGGGCGGAGCGCCCCGGTCTTCCCGCGCGCGCCGCGAAGAACACCACCCTGGCCGTGATCGCGGTCGTCATCCTCTTCCCGCTCTACGTCGTGATCCTGACCAGCCTGTCCCCCGCCTCTGCGGTGAACAGCGCGGGCGGCCTGGTGCTGGTCCCGCAGGGGATCTCCTTCCAGGCCTACGCCGACCTGTTCAGCGGCGGCGTGGTGACCCGGGCCGTGCTGGTCAGCCTGGGCGTCACCGCCGTGGGGACGCTGGTCAGCCTGGTGGCGACCGTCCTGGCCGCCTACGGGCTGTCCCAGCCCGGGTCGCTGTGGCACCGGCCGCTGCTGTTCGCGGTGCTGCTGACCTTCCTGTTCGCGCCCGGGATGATCCCGCTGTACCTGCTGGTGAGCAACGTCGGCCTGATCGACAGCTACTGGTCGCTGATCCTGCCGACGGCGGTGAACGCGTTCAACCTGGTGGTGATGCGGGCGTTCTTCATGAACCTGCCCCAGGAGATCGGCGACAGCGCCCGGGTGGACGGGGCGAGCGAGTGGACCATCATGACCCGACTGGTCCTGCCCATGTCCAAGGGGGTCACCGCGGTCGTCGGCCTGTTCTACGCGGTGGGCTACTGGAACGCCTTCTTCAACGCCATCCTCTACATCAACGACAACGCCAAGTGGCCGCTCCAGCTGGTGCTGCGCCAGTACGTGCAGCAGGGCCAGCAGCTCAGTTCGAGTTCGGTGATCGGCGACGCGATGCAGGGAGGGACCGCCTCGGCGCCCAACCTGGCCATCCAGATGGCCATCGTGGTGGTGGCCCTGGTGCCGGTCACGTTCGTCTACCCGCTGGTCCAGAAGCACTTCACCAAGGGCGTCATCATCGGCGCCGTGAAGGGGTAGCGCCGCCTCGGGCCCGCCCGCGCCCCCGGGGTTCTCCCTCCTCCTGGAACCCCGGGGGCGCGGGCGTGCCCGGGCTCCGGGTGTGCCCGTGGCCAGTCAGAAACCCTGTCCGTAGACGTCCCTGCGGTTGCCGACAGCGATCACCCAGACCCACACGATCGGTTGACCCTCATCGTCCTTGTCCAAGGTGTAGACGACCCGGTAGTCGCAGACGCGTAGCCGCCAGCGGCCCTGATGACCTGCGAGCGGCTTGACGTCAAAGCCGCTGGTGTCGCCGACGTCGAGTGCCTGCTGGAGTTCGGACAGACGGCGCAGAATCCTGACCGCTTCCTTGCGGGGGATCCTACGCATCCTGCGCTGGGCCGCAGTACTGAAACGAGTGATGTGACGGTTCACCCCTCCCCCTGGGCGAGTTCGCGGGCCATCTCCTCCAGAGAGACGGATCCCTCTCGCCCTTCCTCCTCGGCCTCATCCGCGAGACGGTTGAGCCACATGTCCTCCGCGGTCTGCTCCACCTCAAGCAGGCGGTGGTACTCATCAGCGTCAAGGAGAACTGCGGTCGTCCTGCCTCGCTGCGTGATGAAGGTCGGCGTGCGATCGTGGCGCGCCCGGTCAATGGTGTCGGCGAGGTGTCGTCTCACTTCGGACATGGTGACGGTCACAGGCTCGTTCATGCAACCAATGTACTGGATGTACATCCAATGATGAAGAGGGGCGACTCGGTTTCCCGCTCAGGAAACATGGCAAGCCCAAGGGCCGGGAACCGCCCCCGCGGCTCCCGGCCCCGCCGTGTCGGTGTGTCAGAGCGTCAGCCGCAGGCCTCCCCGTCGAGGGTGAGCCCGGTCGGCTGCGCGGGCTCGCCGTCCACGGTCCCGTTGAAGCCGACCGTCACCGAGCTCCCCGGGGCGATCCGGGCGTTCCACCCGGCGTCGGTGACCCGAACGGAGGCGCCGTCCTGGGTGTGCGCGCCGTTCCAGAGGCTCGTGACCTCCTCACCGGCCGTGAACTCCCAACCGACCTCCCAGCCCTCCAGGGCCTCGTCGCCGTTGTTGGTGACCGTCACCCCGGCCTGGAACCCGCCGCTCCAGGTGTTGATCAACGAGTACTCGACATCGCAGTCCCCGGGCTCGGGGTCCGGGGACGGCTCCGGGGTGGGTTCGGGGTCCGGCGTGGGCTCCGGCGTGGGCTCGGGGTCGCCGCCCCCGCCCGCCAGGTCGCCGTAGACGATCCCCCGGCCGTTGGTGCCGACGTAGACCCGGCCGTAGACGTTGGGGTCGCCGGTGATGGTCGCCCCCGTCCAGGCCCACTGGTGCTGGTCGTCGTTGATCCGCACCCAGCTCTCGCCCGCGTCGTCGGAGCGGAAGATCCCGCGCACGCCGTCGATCCTGGAGCTGGTGTACACCGCCGGGTAGTCCGAGCCCGGCGCGGGCGCGCCGAAGCCGACCGCGTCGCCCTCGTCCACGGCCTCGACCTGCTCGAAGGAGGCCCCGGCGTCCGTGCTCCGCCACATGCCGTAGTGGTCCCCGGTGCCTCCGGCGACCCACACGTCACCGGTGTGGCCGGGCACCGCGCCGAAGCGGATGTTCCCCTCGGCGGGGAGCCCGTCGAAACCCGCCGTGAAGGTGGCCCCGCCGTCGGTGCTGGTGTAGAAGGTGCCGCCGGAGACGGCGTAGAACACGTCCGGGTCCACCCGGTCGGCCTCCACCCTCGCGCCCGCCGGGACACCGGTGGAGGCGGTCCACGACGAGCCCAGGGTGGTGGAGACGTGGACGCCGGTGCCGTCGGGGCTCCACACGAGGGACGAGCCGTCCGCGTTCACCGCGACCGTGCCGCCGCCGGTCACACCGCCGGGCTCCTGCCCGGCCCACCAGCTCTCGCCGCCGTCGGTGGACAGGCCGATGGCGGCCTCGGCGTCGCTGCCGCCGACCCGCGCGATGGTCGCGGGCTGGAGTTCGGCGAAGTCCAGGCTGCTCCCGTGGCCCCAGTAGGGCTGCTGGTACATCTGGTCGGGGACGGTCTCCAGGTCCTGGTGGGTGAAGCCGCCGATGTCGAGCAGGGCCGAGTGCAGCGGCGCTCCCTCGGGCGGGCTGATCAGGTCGTTGACGGCCGTCTCCTCGATGCCGTGCGCCCTGACCCCGATGTCGAAGGTGGTGCCCGCGTCCCAGTTGGTGAGGTTGTCGCTGCCGTAGACCGTGGCGCCCGTGCCGTACATGAAGCGGTCGGAGTCGAACGGGTCGATCGCCATCGCCTGCGTCATCCAGCCGAGTTTGGGCTGGGTCTCCGGGGGCGTCCCGGTGCCGCCGAAGTCCAGCCAGGGCGCTCCGGAGATGTCCATCTCGTAGCGCGTGGTGCGCTCGGGGTAGGCGCCCCAGTCCCACGCCTGGGTCCAGGTCTGGCCGCGGTCGGTGCTGCGGTAGATCTGGATGTCGGGCCACCAGGAGATCTGGGTGGCGACCATCAGCGTGTCCGGGTCCTGCCGGTCGATGGTCAGGCCGCCGTAGCCGAAGTAGTTGTCCTCGGAGCCGGAGGGGACGGGGCTGATGTCGGTCCACTCCCCCGTCGCCAGGTCCATGCGCCACACGTCGCCGGAGTCGCCGTCGTAGGGGCCGGGGGTGCTGGTGGTGGCCATGTAGAGCTGGCCGCCCTCGTGGTCCACGACCGAGTGCGCGGGCAGGTGCCCCGTGGGCGCGCCGGGGACGGGCTCCCAGGTCTGTCCGCCGTCCTGACTGCGGTAGACCGGGTCGTCCAGGTCGGCGACGCCGACGTAGACGTCCTGGGTGACCGAGCCCTCGGACCCGGTCCTGGGGTCGAAGTCCACCCAGGTCACGCCGGTGATGTCGGACATCATACCGGTCTCGTCGCCCGGGTCCTGGACGTAGTCGCCGGGGTTGGGGAAGGCCTCGACCTCGGCCCAGGTGGCGCCGTGGTCGGTGCTGCGCCACAGGCCGTTGCCGCCGCTCGCGCCGAAGTAGACGACGCTGTTGTCGTTGGGGTCCACGGCCAGGCGCTCGCCGAGGCCGCGGCCGGGCATGTTGCCGCCGAGCTTGAAGGGCAGCTCGGCGACGTCCCAGGTCTCGCCGCGGTCGTCGGAGCTGAGGATGGCCCCGTTGTTGGGGTCCCAGCCGTTGGTGTAGGTGCCCACGGCCGCGTACACGCGGTCGGGGTCGACGGGGTCGGTGGCGATGCTGACGACGCCCGTGTAGCCCCACTCGTCCCAGCCGACCCAGTCGAGCAGGGGGATCCAGCGTTCGGTGTCGGGGTTCCAGCGGTAGGCGCCGCCGATGTCGGTGCGTGCGTAGGCCAGACCCGGTTCGGTCTCGCTGAAGACGATGCCGGGGACGAAGCCGCCCCCGACGATCTCGACGTTGTCCCACTCGTAGGCGTCCTGTGCCGCGGTCGGCTCGGCGGGGGCGGCCCCGGCCGCGGTGGTGGCGACGACGGTGGAGGCGGCCAGTGCGGTGGCCGCCGCGACGGCGAGCGCCGGTAAGCCCCGCCCGCGTCTGGGGGGCCGGTGCTGTTCGGGAGGCATGTGCGGGCTCCTTGGGGGAATCTGGGGGGTACGCCCGTCCCGGGAAATCCGGTCCCGGGGCGGACACGAATTCCCCATTAGTCTGGATAGCCGACTAACCCCCGGCAAGGGGTGTTGTGGAGGAAATTTCGAAGCGATTCGACTCTTCCACGGCGGCCATCGGGAATTGCAGGGACACCGTCCGGTCCGGTACCAGGTCCACCTTGCGCCGCTCCCCTCCGGGAAGCGCCACCACCGTCTCGCGGGGCTCGACGGCCCGCAGCCGCGCGCGGGCCCGATCGCCGGACCACTCCAGGAGTTCCACGACGACCCCGCCCCGGGCCCGCAGCCCCTCCACCCGGCCCGAGGCCCACTCCCGGGGCAGGGCGGGAAACAGGTCCAGGCGCCCCTCGGCGGACCGGGCCAGCATCGCCGCCGCCACCGCCGGGAACCCGCCGCCGATGTCCACGTTGAACAGGCTGCCCCGGTTGTGCGTGGGCACCAGGGTGGGGCGCCAGTAGCGGGTGGCCAGCAGGGACAGGGTCTCGTGCGCCTCGGCGGCCAGACCCAGGTTGGCCGCGGCCAGCCCCAGCTGGACCAGGCCGAAGGCCATCTCGTCGGACTCCTGCCCGCGCCACCACTCCAGGCGGGCGCGCACGGCGGCGACCGCCGCCGCGCGCAGCCGGGGCGAGACCAGGGCGGGGTCGGTCTCGTACCAGAGCGGGTACAGGTGGGAGGCGTGCCGGTGCGCGTGCCGCTCGGTCTGCCCGACCGGCCCGGCCGGACCCGCCCACTCGGCGAGTTCGCCGCCCGGGGCGACCCGGTATCCGGGCAGCCGCGCCCCCAGCCGTGCCCAGCGGCGGGAGCCGGGAACACCCAGCACGCGGTGCGCCCGCAGCAGGTTGCGCACCAGGTCGCGCACGGCCGCGACGTCCATGGTGGCGTTGACGGCGGCCTGGCCGTCACCGTCCCCGGGGGTGTTCTCCGGCGAGTAGGAGGGGGAGAAGCCCTCGTCGGTGAGGAAGTCCTCGTGGAACTCCGCGGCGGCGGTGAGGAAGGGCAGGGCGCGCTCGCGCAGGAACGCGCGGTCGCGGGTGTGGGAGTAGTGGTCCCAGTACAGGCGGGACGTCCACGCCGCTCCCGCGGTCCAGCAGGTCAGGCACCACTCGGGGCCGAAGTGGTTGTGCCTGCCGGAGGTGGAGGCGTGCGCGGGCAGCAGGATCCCCCGGCAGCCGTAGAGCCTCCGCGCGTTCTCCGCCAGGTCGTCGGCCATGCCGTCGAGGAGGTCGAACAGGCCGGTCATCAGCTCGGGCGTGCCCGTGGTGTGCAGGGCCGCGAGGGCGGAGGGCAGGTTGCCGTCGAAGGTGTACCCCGACCGCCACGGTGGGTCGTAGGTGCCGCTCCACACCCCCTGGAGGGTGGGCGGCAGGTCGCCGCAGCTGGAGATGATCGCGTACCGCCCGGCGTCGACCAGGCGGGTGATCAGGTCGGGGGTGGCCCCCGCCGCCAGGAGGTCCTCGCCGAGCGCGTCGGGGCGGGCCGGACCGCCCTCCAGCTCCAGCCGGAAGCGGGACATGAGGTCGCCGTGCACCGCCCGGTGGCGTTCGAGCGCCCCGGCGAAGTCCGCCGGGATCCCGGCGGACGCGGGAAACCCGTCCACCCGCACGCGTGCCACCAGCCGGAGCCGCCGGACACCCCGCAGGTCCAACCCCTCACCACCGACGCCGACCCGACCGCCCTCGGCGCTGACGGCGCAGGTCACCGTGTACCCGGACAGGCCGCCGGGCGGGCGCTCGGGGAAGTCCGCCCGCAGGGTCAACAGGCCGGGGGCCGCCTCACGGACCACCGCCACCGGGACCGGCGGCGTCTCCTCCAAGGCGGTGAGCCGCAGCGTTCCGTCCAGGCCGCGGGGCGATGCGAGCTCGACGGCCACGGCGTCGTCGGGCCGGGAGGCGAAGGCCCGGTGCACGGTCCCGTCCGGCAGCTCCTCCGTGACCAGGCCCGAGTCCAGATCGCACGTGCGCGTGACCGGCCCCGGCCGGGGCCCGCGCGGGGTGAACGAGAGCACGGCGGCCCCCACCAGCGGGTCGATCCACCGGGTGTCGGCGTAGCCCGGGTGCTCCCGCGCCGCGGACTCCGTGATCCGTCCGGCGGCCTCGCGGGAGCGGCCCCGGCGCAGCAGCTCCCTCAGTTCGGGCAGCAGGGAGGCGGTCGCGGGGGCGGGCAGGGGCTCCGTGACCGGCAGGAACAGCCGCTCGTGGCCCAGCGTGAGGCGGACGCGCTCCGCCGTCGAGTGCACGAGCGCCCCCTGGCGCCCGTTGCCGGTGACCAGCGCGTCCTCCCAGTTCCCGACCGGATGGCGGGTGCGGACCCGTCGTGCTGCGGACATGCGCTCTCCTCGTGTGGGGGGTGTCGCCCGGAAGGGTTTTCGCCCTACTTTGTTGGCGCACACACCAAACCAGAAGGAGTTCCCCATGTCCTCTCCGCTGTGGTTCGGCGGCGACTACAACCCCGAGCAGTGGCCGGAGGAGGTCCAGGCGGAGGACGTGGAGCTGATGCGCCGCGCCGGGGTCAACCTCGTGACGGTCGGCGTCTTCTCCTGGGCGCTCCTGGAGCCGAAGGAGGGCGAGTACCGGTTCGAGTGGTTGGACCGGGTGCTGGACCGGCTCGCCGACGCCGGGATCGGGGTCGCGCTGGCCACCCCGACCGCCTCTCCCCCGCCGTGGTTCGGGCTCGCCCACCCCGACGCGATGCCGGTGACCGCGGACGGGACCCGGCTCACCCACGGCAGCCGCGACACCTACGACGTGTGCTCCCCCGCCTACCGGGAGGCCTCGGTGCGCATCGCCCGCGCGCTGGCGGAGCGCTACTCCGGGCACCCGGCGCTGCGCCTGTGGCACGTGCACAACGAGTACGGGACGTGGTCGCACTCCGAGCACACCGCCGGGGCCTTCCGCGACTGGCTGCGGGGTCGCCACGTGGACCTGGACCGGCTCAACGCGGCGTGGACCACGGCGTTCTGGAGCCAGCACTACTCGGAGTGGGAGCAGATCCAGCCGCCGCGGGCGACCCAGTACCTGCCCAACCCGGCGCACGTGCTGGACTTCCGGCGGTTCCTGTCGGACGCGATGCTCGACCACTTCCTGTCCCAGCGCGACGTGCTGCGCGCCGTCCGGCCGGACGTGCCGGTCACGACCAACCTGGCCTTCGGCGACTGGGTGCCGGTGGACCCGTGGCGGTGGGCCGAGCACCTGGACCTGGTGGCCGTGGACGACTACCCGGACCGGACGGGGCAGGGCGGGGCGGAGCAGACCGCCTTCGCCGCCGACCTGGCCCGCTCGTGGGCGGAGCGCGTGCCCGGCCCGGGTCGGCCGTGGCTGTTGATGGAACAGGCGGCGGGTGTGACCTACACGGGCGAGGTCGCCCGGCCCAAGGCCCCCGGGGAGACGGCGCGGCACAGCCTGGCGCACGTGGCGCGCGGGTCGCGGGGAGCGATGTTCTTCCAGTGGCGGGCGTCCCGGGGCGGCGCCGAGCAGTGGCACTCGGGGATGGTGCCGCACGCCGGGCCGGATTCGCGGATCTTCCGCGAGGTGTGCGAACTGGGGAGCGTGCTGCCCCGCGTGGCGGAGGCGCGCGACGCCGACGTGGTCGCCGACGCGGCGCTCACCTGGGACCCCGAGTGCTGGTGGGCGCTGGGCAGCCCGTCGCTGCCGGCGCGGGGCGTGGACTACCTGGAGGCGGCGCGTCAGGTGCACCGGGTGCTGTGGCGGTCGGGGCGCACGGTGGACATGGTGCGCCCCGACCGCGACCTGCCGCGGGTGCCGCTGCTGGTGGTGCCCGCCCTGTACCTGCTCTCGGACGAGGCGGCCGAGCGGTTGGCCCGCTACACCGAGGACGGCGGAACGCTGGTGGTGACCTTCCTGAGCGGGGCCGCCGACCCGGACGGGACCGTGCGCACCGGCGGGTACCCGGGCGCGCTGCGGGACCTGCTGGGGGTGCGGGTGGAGGAGATACACCCGCTGCTGCCCGGGGACTCGGTGGGCGTGGACCTGGGTTCGGTGCGCGAGGAGGTCACCCTGTGGAGCGAGCACGTCCACCTGGCGGGAGCCGAGGCGGTGGCCCACTACGCGGGCGGGCCGCTGGACGGGCTGCCCGCGGTGACGCGGCGGCGCCACGGCGCGGGCGAGGCCTGGTACCTGTCGGCCCGGCTGTCGGACCGGGGCCTGGCGCGGCTGCTGGCCGAGGCGGCGGGGACGGGGCCGTTCCCGGAGCCGGGGCTGGAGGTGGTGCGCCGGGTGGACCGGGACGGCGCGTGGGTGTTCGTCACCAACCACGACGACCGGCCGCGGTGGATCGACCCGGCCCGGTTCGGGCTGGACGCGGGCGCCCGAGACCTGGTGTCGGGCGTTTCGGCGCAGGGGATGACCCTGCCGGGCGGCGGGGTGGCGGTGTTGCGCGGCCACCCCGTTGACAATTAGTTGTGACTCTAGACAAACTATTCCGGAGTCCTGCGCCTACCTCAGGAGACACGACATGAGCAGCTACCAGCCCGTGCCCGCGGACAGGTTCACCTTCGGTCTGTGGACCGTGGGGTGGCGCGGGGTGAACACCTTCGGCGACCCCGTCCGCCCGGCGCTCGACCCGGTGGACGCCGTGCGCCGCCTCGCCGACCTCGGCGCGCACGGGATCACCTTCCACGACGACGACCTCATCCCGCCCGGCAGCTCCGACACCGAGCGCGAGGACGTCCTCAAGCGGTTCCGCGCGGCCCTGGACGAGACCGGGCTCAAGGTGCCGATGGCGACCACCAACCTGTTCTCGGACCCGGTGTTCCGCGACGGCGGGTTCACCTCCAACAGCCGCGACGTGCGCCGGTACGCCATCCGCAAGGTCATCCGCAACATCGAGCTGGCCGTGTCGCTGGGCGCCAAGACCTACGTGTGCTGGGGAGGCATGGACGGCGCCGAGACCGAGGCGGGCAAGAACGACCACGCCGCCCTGGACCGGCTGCGCGAGGCCTTCGACATCCTGTGCGGCTACGTGCGCGAGCAGGGCCACGACCTGCGCTTCGCCCTGGAGCCCAAGCCCAACGAGCCGCGCGGCGACATCCTGCTGCCCACGGTGGGGCACGCCCTGGCCTTCATCAACGAGCTGGAGCACCCCGAGATGGTGGGGGTCAACCCGGAGGTCGGCCACGAGCAGATGGCCGGGCTGAACTTCGCGCACGGCGTCGCGCAGGCCCTGTGGGCGGGCAAGCTCTTCCACATCGACCTCAACGGCCAGCGCGGGATCAAGTACGACCAGGACCTGCGCTTCGGCTCGGGCGACGTCAAGGAGGCGTTCTTCCTGGTGGACCTGCTGGAGAGCGCGGGCTACGACGGCCCGCTGCACTTCGACTTCAAGACGCCGCGCACCGAGGACATGAGCGGCGTGTGGGAGTCGGCCGCGGCCTGCATGCGCAACTACCTCATCCTCAAGGAGAAGGCCAGGGCGTTCCGCGCCGACCCCGAGGTGGTGGAGGCGCTCGCGGCCTCGCGCGTGCCCGAGCTGTCCCAGTCCACGCTGGGCGAGGGCGAGTCCCTGTCCGACCTGCTGGCCGAGGAGATCGACCTGGCCGAGGTCGGTGAGCGGGGCTACCACTTCGAGCGCCTGGACCAGCTCGCCATGGAGCACCTGTTCGGCCTGCGCTGACCTTCCGTTCCCGGATCCGGGCCGTGTTCCGCGCGGGGCGCGGGGCGCGGCCCCGGCTGTTTCCGGACTCGGGTCGGGGCGGCGGCCGGGACGGTGGCCGGTCGGGGCTGGCCGGGCGGAGCCGATGCGGTGGCCGGTCGGCGCCGTGTCTGGACAGCGGGCCCGTGGGTAGTGGCGGTGGTCGGAAGCACCACCACCGAAGCGGAGGAGAACATGGCCGAGGACGCCGTCACCCTGATCCTGAAGGACCACCGGACGATGGAGAAGCTGTTCGACCGGCTCCAGTCCGAGCCCGACCAGCGGCCGCGCCTGCTGGAGGAGATCGAGGCGATCCTCACCGCGCACAGCCGCGCCGAGGAGGACGAGGTGTACCCGGCCGCCGCCAAGGCCGCTGGCGAGGGACCGGAGGTCCGCCACGGCACGGAGGAGCACCAGGAGGCCGAGGAGCTGCTCCGGAAGCTGAAGGAGTGCGACCCGAAGAGCAAGGAGTTCGACAAGCGCTGCAAGGAGTTCGTCGACGCGGTCAAGCACCACGTCGAGGAGGAGGAGAGCGACGTCCTGCCCGGGCTCAGGGAGGCCGTGAGCCAGAAGCGGGCCCAGGAGCTGGGCAGGGCGTTCTGGGAGCGGCGCGCCCGGGAGCTGGAGCGCTTCGACGTCAAGGGCAGGGTTCCCAGGCAGCGCGACCTCTACGAGGAGGCCAAGGAGCTGGACATCGAGAACCGCTCCAAGATGAACAAGGAGGAGCTGGCCGAGGCCGTCCAAAAGGCCCGGCGCGGCTGAGTTCCCCTCGGGGCGCCCCTCGGGGGCGCGGGACGTGAAACGGCCCCGCAGGGCAGCTGCCCTGCGGGGCCGTCACGTACACCGGAACGGTGCGGCGGTCGCCTCACGGCGCGGTGCACAACACGGCTCCTGCCGCCCTTGCGGGCGCGGTATTCCGTGAAGGCTTTGAGTGGAGCCCGGGGGACACTTTCTACCGCACCTTCCGGCACCCCGTACAACGGGAGGGTGGGGGTGGGTATTCCACGACCCGGGGACACTTTTTCCGGTGTCCCCGGCCACATTCCCTGTTCGGGCGCGGAGCGCGGTCGGGCGTGGCGCGCGGTCAGGCGCGGGGGGCGGTGCTCTCCCGGGAGGTGAGCCGGGGTTCGAGCAGGGTCACCCCGGGGTTCCCGGGACCGTCGATCTTGTCCATGAGCAGGCCGACCGCGCGGGCCCCGACCTCCTCGGCGGGCAGGTCCACCGAGGTCAGCGGCGGGGCGCCGGGCGGGACCGGGCCGATGGCGACCACGGACAGCTCGGGCGGAGTGCGGCCGTGCTCGGCGAAGGATTCGAGCAGCGGGCCGACGGAGGGCTCGTTGTGCACGATGAGGCCGGTGAGGCCGGGCCGCTCGCGGAGCAGGTCCTCCGCGAGGCCGTGCGCGGTGTCGGGGGAGCACGGGTGCAGGGTGGCGCGGACGCCGCGCTCGGCGGCGGCGCGTTCGAAGCCGGTGGTGGTGCGCTCGGCGAACCCGGTGCGCCGTTCGTACACCGAGGGGGGCTGTCCGACGAAGGCGAGGTCGGTGTGGCCGAGGTCGGCGAGGTGGTGCACGCAGGCCGCCCCGGCGGCGGCGAAGTCGAGGTCCACGCAGGTCAGACCCTCGGTGTCCTCGGGGACGCCGATGAGGACCGAGGGCAGGTCCAGTTCGCGCAGGACGGGGACGCGGGCGTCGTCGGCCTCCACGTCCATGACGATGACCCCGTCCACCATGGCGCTGCCCGAGACCCGGCGCAGGCCGTCGGGGCCCTCACCCTGGGTGAGCAGGAGGACGTCGTGGTCGTGCGCGCGGGCGGCGGTGACCACGGAGACGGCGAAGCGCATCGCGACGGGGACGTGGACGTCGCCGCGGAGCGGGATGACCAGGGCGATCACGTTACTGCGGCGGCTGGCAAGGGAGCGGGCGCCCGCGTGCGGCTGGTAGCCGAGGGCGTCGATGCTCTCCTTCACGCGCCGCCGGGTGGTCTCGGAGATCGACCGCTTGCCGCTGAGGACGTAGGAGACCGTGCTCGGCGACACGCCAGCGTGCCGGGCCACATCGGAGATCCGCACCGTGCCGTCCCGTCCGTTATCGAACCGATTCGATGCGCTGTTGCGCACCGCGCTGTCCCGACGCGGAGCCGATCGGCGCCGCCGGGCGAGGAGCGGTCACGGAGCGTGGGGGTGAGGGGGAAGGGGCGCCGTGGTCAGTCCTCGCGTCCGAGCGTACCGGAGGAACCCGCGGCGGCGAGGTCGTAGGTCTCACGGAACTGGCGGACCCTGCGCTGGCGGCGCATCGTGAGCGGGACGAAGGTCGCGATCATGACCACCAGCAGTCCCGCCAGGAACAGGTTGACCGAGGCGAGCGGGGTTCCGTCGGCGTACTGGAGCAGGGCGTTGACGACGTTGGGTACGACGAGGACGCAGCCGAACAGCAGCATGAACTTCGGGGAGCGGGACGTGTCGCTCTGGTCGGCGAGGATGCGCCCGAGCCGGTTGGTCTCGGGGTCCGGGTGGAGGGTGCCCCGCATGATCTGCCAGTGCGCGGCCCAGGTCTTGGCCGGGTCGGCGTCCACAGGTAGCGGCCTGCCCTTGACCATGCGGCGCGTCATCCACGCGGTGCCGAAACCGACGGCCGCGGAGACGACCACCGCCATGGTCAGGGTCCCTCCCGTGACGACGACGATGGCGGGGGCGAAATCGGCCCCGATCATCAGAGGAACGAACAGCAGGGCTGTGAAGGGAACGGTGAGGACGGCGACCAGCAGGGCGGTGCGGAGGCCGTACTGACGCGGGTTGTTCTGGGCGTAGATGGTCCAACGGCCCATGAGGGTGCCGAACCGCCCGGGGGCACGGGGGATGTCGCGGTTCCTGTTCATACCGGCGAACTACCCCGGGGCGCGCCGCGCACATGGGACCAACGACCCGAAGGGGGCCCGGCGGGCCAGGGCGTCCCGGAGTCAACAGGAAGCACCGGGTCCCCGACCCGCCACCCGGCCGCGGTCCTGCCGCGGCGGAGGGCGGCCCGCACCCCAACCCCTTCGGGAGGTCGCGACGGATCGGGGTGTTCACGTTCGAGGAGAACAGGCTGTCGGCGACCCCGGGCGGGGCGGCTAGTCCTGCTTCGGGTTGCTGTTCAGCTTGCGCCGTTCCCAGCGGTTGGGGTGGCGGATGACCACCCCCGCCATGCCGCCGGACCCGGTGAGCCGGATCAGCGGGGTTCCCGCGAGCCGGTCGGGGGTCGTCTTGTCCTTGAGACCGCCCATGCCGGGGTCCACGCCGCTGGTGTCCGCCGCCCAGCCGTCGGGGATGACGATCGTGACACCGGCCGCCTCCCCGTAGGCCTCCACCACGACCTCCGTGAGGCGGCACTCGACCCGGCTGAAGTCGATCTTCACCCCGGCTATGCCCCCGTGGGCGATCACGTGCCCGGGCACCTCCCAGCGCCCGGGGCCGAGGGACGCGCCGTGCATACCGCCCTTGACCACCAGCGGCGGCCGGCTTTCGGGGAGCTGCGGCTGAGGCAGGTCGGCGGTCAGGACGGCCAGCTCGGCGTGCGTCTTGGAATTCAGCGCCTGCTCCAGGCGCGTATCCAGCTCATCGAGGTCGATGCGCCCCTCGGCCGCCGCGTCGCGCAGTTGCTCCACCACCGCGTCCCGGTCGGCGTGGGAGGCGCGCAGGTCTGCGGGGGGAGCGGTGCGCGCGGGGGGCTTGGGAGGCTGGGCGTTCATGACCCAAGGATAAGAGGGGACGAACCGGACTGTACATCTCGGAGGCCGAACCTGTCGGGACCGCGGGTGCCGGTGTCCCCGTGGCTAGCGGTAGTACACCCCGATCCGGGAGCCCGCGACCTCCTCGATCCGCACGTCCAGGTCGAACACGTCCCGCAGCACCTCGGGCGTCATGATCTCCTCGGGCGTTCCGGTGTGGACGACGCGGCCGTCGCGCATGGCCACGATCCGGTCGGAGTAGGCGGAGGCGAAGTTGATGTCGTGGATGACGATCACGACGGTGCGGCCGAGCGCGTCGGCGGCCCGCCGGATCTGGCGCATCATCGACACGGCGTGCTTCATGTCGAGGTTGTTCAGCGGTTCGTCCAGCAGCACGTAGTCGGTGTCCTGGCACAGCACCATCGCCACGTAGGCGCGCTGGCGCTGGCCGCCGGACAGCTCGTCCAGGAACCGGTCGGCGAGCGGCACCAGGTCCAGGAAGCCCAGGGCCGCCTCGACCTGTTCGCGGCACTCGGCGGTCAGCCGTCCCCGTGAGTGCGGGTAGCGTCCGAAGCCGACCAGGTCGCGCACGGTCAGCCGGGCGGTGAAGCGGTTCTCCTGGCGCAGGATGGACAGCCTCCTGGCCAGGTCCCGGCCGGGGGTGGTGGCCACGTCCATCCCGTCGACGGTCACCCGGCCCCCGTCCGCGCCGAGCAGGCGGCCGATGATGGTGAGCATCGTGGACTTGCCCGCGCCGTTGGGCCCGATGATCGAGGTGACGCCGCCCCGTTCGATCCGCAGCGACACGTCGTCGAGGACGGTCCGGGACCCGTATGCCTTGGTGAGGTCGGTCAGTTCGATCAACGCGCGGCCTTTCGCATCAGCAGGTACAGGAACAGGGCGCCGCCGGTGAACTCGATGACCACGCTGAGCGTGCCGGCGTGCCCGAGGAGGTGTTCGAGGACGAACTGCCCGCCCACCAGGGCGCACAGTCCCACGAGGAAGGCCACCGGGACGACGTACCGGTGCTCGTGGCGCCCGGCGACCTGGTAGGCCAGGGTGGCGGCCATGAACCCGAAGAAGGTCATCGGTCCGACCAGCGCGGTGGAGACAGCGGTGAGCAGGGCGACGGTCATGAGGATCCGGACGGCCTCGCGGGTGTGGTCCACGCCCAGGTTCACGGCGGTGTCCCGGCCGAGCGCGAGCACGTCCAGCGTCCGGTTCCGCCGCCACACGTACAGGCCCGCGAGCACGGCGACGGCCGCCGCCCACGGCAGCAGGTCGGGGTCGGCGCGGGTCAGCCGGGCGAACAGGCGGGTCTGGAGGGCGGTGAACTCGTTGGGGTCGAGCAGCCGCTGCATGAGCTGGGAGAGGCTGGTGAACAGCACGCCCAGGACGATGCCGACCAGCAGTGTCAGGTGCAGGCTGCCGATCCCGCCGGTGAACAGGCGCTTGAACAGCAGCAGCGCGAAGAGCACCATCAGGGCGGTCTGCGCCAGGAACGCCGCCACCGGCGGCAGCGCGCTCAGGCCCGCGACGCCGAACGCGAAGACCAGGCAGGTCTGCACCAGGACGAACAGCGACTCCATCCCCATGATGGAGGGGGTGAGGATGCGGTTGTCCGTGACGGTGTGGAACAGGACCGTGGAGACCGCGCCCGCGAAGGCCACCACGAACATGGTGAGGACCACGGCCGATCGGCGTTCGACCACGTAGGCGACGTTGCCGGTCACCCCGTAGGTCAGGTACGCGGCGGTTAGGGCGGCTGCGGCCGCCGCCAGCAGCGCGATCCGCGCCCCGGCTGGGACCCGGCGGACGGGGGCGGCGGCGCGGGCGGGGGCCGTACCGCGCTCAGCGACCGGCATGGGAACTCCTCCGCAGCAGCATGGACAGGAACACGACCGCGCCCACGACGCCCAGGACGCTGCCGACGGGGATCTCGAAGGGCGCGCGGACGACCCGGGAGAGGATGTCGCAGAGAACGAGGACCCCGCCGCCGAGCAGGCAGACCCAGGGGATCCCCCGGCGCACGTGGTCGCCGACCGCCATGCTGACCAGGTTGGGCACGATGAGGCCGAGGAAGGGCAGGCTGCCGACGACCGACACCACCACGCCGCTGACGACGGCGACGATCCCGACTCCCAGGGCCATGACGGTGCGGTGGTCGAGCCCGACGCTGACCGCGATGTCGCGGCCGAGCCCGGCGACGGTGAGGCGGTCGGCGACGAGGTAGGCGGCCAGGGCGAGGAGGCCGACCAGCCACAGCTGTTCGTAGCGGCCCCGCATGACCCCGGAGAAGTCGCCGGACTGCCAGACGGAGAGGGTCTGGAGGAGGTCGTGGCGCAGGGCGACGAAGGTGGTGACCGAGCTGATCACCGCGCCGAGCATGATGCCGACCAGCGGCACGACCAGCGAGGACTTCAGGGCGACCCGCTGGAGCACGCCGAGGAACAGTGCGGTGCCCAGGAGCGCGGTGACGCAGGCCGCGGTCATCTTCACCGGCAGCGGCGCGTCGGGGAAGAGGAGGGTGACCAGCAGGATGCCGAGGGCGGCCGACTGCACCGTTCCCGCCGTGGAGGGCTCCACGAAGCGGTTCTGGGTGAGCAGCTGCATGATCAGGCCCGCGACGCTCACCGCGGCACCGGCCAGCAGCAGCGCGAGGGTGCGCGGAACCCGGCTGACCAGGAACAGCTCCCAGGACTCCGGGTCGCTCAGCAGCCGCGCCGGGGTGATGTCGCTGGCCCCGACGAACAGGCTGGCCACGGACAGCGCCAGGACGGCGAGGGCGGCCAGGGCGAGGACGAGGCGCGGGACGCGCCCGCCCGGGGAGGGGCTGCCGCTCCGCTCCCCGGGCTTGGCGGTGGTCGTGGACGTCACGGGATCAGGAGAGGGCCGCGTCGACGTCGTCGATCGCGTTGAGGTGCGCCTGGATACCGCCGACCAGGTACATCTCCGCGGAGTCCAGGTAGAGGATCTGGTCCTCCCGCGCGGCGGTGGTGCGGGCGACGAGGTCGTTGTCGAGCACCTGCTCGGCGGGGGAGGCGCCCTCCTCGCCGATGGCGTTGTCGCGGTCGATCACGTAGAGCCAGTCGGGGTCGGCCTCGGCCAGTGCCTCGAAGGACAGGACCTCTCCGTGGCGGGACTCCCCGTTGTCGATCCCGATGGAGGGCTCCAGGCCCAGGGCGTCGTAGAAGAAGCCGAAGCGGGAGCCGGGACCGTAGGCGCTGACCTCACCGGCGTTGGACATGAGGACGAGGCCGTCGCCCGCCTCGGCGACCTTGGCGCCGACCTCCTCGACACGGTTCTCCAGCTCGGTGACGAGGGCCTCGGCCTCCTCCGCCCTGTCGAAGACCTCGCCGTAGGCGGTGGTGCGCTCGGAGATGCTGCCGAGGGCGTCGGCGGCGTCGAGGGACATGTCGATGGTGGGGGCGATCTCGGCCAGTTCGCCGGTGACTGCGGCGCTGCGGCCGCCGCTGATGATCACGTCCGGGTCGAGCGCGGCGACGGCCTCGAAGTCCGGCTCGAACAGGGAGCCGACGTCGGCCACGTCCTCGTTCTCGGCGTAGTCGGCGAAGAGGTCGGGGACGACCTCGGAGGAGGGGATGCCCGCGACGTCAACGCCGAGGGCGTCGAGGATGTCGAGCTGGGCGTTGTCGAAGACGACGACGGTCGCGGGGTCGCGGGGGATCTCGATCCGACCGTTCTCGGCCTCGACGACGACCGTCTCGGCCGCCTCCGTGGTGTCCGCCTCCGTCTCGGTCGAGCACCCGGCCAGGAGCAGGGCCGAGGCCGGGACGAGGGAGAACAGGGCTGTGGCGCGTGGGGTCACGACGGCTCCAGACAGGGGAAAGCCCTGCCTGGGTTTGGCAAGGCTTGGCTTAGTAAGGCAAGGCTAAGGTTACATCCTGCCAAAGCGGACAAATAACCAACCCATGGACATAACACCTGTGCCGTGCCACACAGAGGCTTCCCGACCGCACCCTCCGTGACCACGGCCGACTGTGTGCACGCCGGGGACTCTGGCGTGTGTGCTTCGGGAGGCGGCCGGGGCGGGATGGGTTCGGGTCCCACGGGTCTGTCTGGCCACAAGCGGCCGTGGCCGCCTCGGACGCCTCCCGGGCGGGTACGTTCTCCTCGCGGCACGCACGAGCACCGCGCCACGGCCCCGTCGACTCCCTCACCGAAGAGGACCGCAGTGAACCTCCACCTGCCCTACCTGATCGGACCTCTCCTCCTTCTGCTGGTGGGCCTCTTCGCACTGCTCTGCTGTTTCGCCGCCGCGCCGGAACGCCGTGCGACCACCGGGTTGGGCGCGGCGGCGCTGCTGGCCTCCTCCGTCCTGTCCCTGCTCGACCAGCTCTTCTCCCCCTGGGTGCGCGAACAGGTGGCGGACTCCGAGACCACCGCGCTGATCACGAGCGTGTCGTACTACCTGTCCGCGGCCCTCCTCGGCGCGGGCATGCTCCTACTGGTCCTGGCCGCCACCCGGAGGACGTCGCGGGCCGGGCCGCCCCCTCCGTTCTCCTCCCCCTTCGACGGACCGCACGAGGAGGCCTGGCGATGACCGAGCAGGGCCCCGACCTGGTGCGGTTCCTCCTGAACCTGCTGACCGTGGTGCTCCCCCCGCTGTTGGCGGGGGTCCTGGCGCTGGTCCTCGCCCGGAGGGCTCCCGGCGGACGCGGCTTCGTACGCACCGGAGGCGGCCTGCTCGTGCTCCTCAGCATCGTCCAGGGGGCCCGGGAGCTCTGGTTCCGGTTCCTCTTCCTCCCGTCCTTGGTGGAGAACGGTGAGGTGCCGGTCCCGTTCCCGGTGCTGTTCGCCCTCGACATCGGGGTCCACGTGCTGCTCGCGGTGGCGCTCGTCCTGCTGCTGTGCGCGGTGATCAGCTCCCGGGGACGGCGGCACGCGCCCCGGGGAACCGTTCCGCGACGACCGGAGCAGCGGCCGGAACCACGGGGCGGACAACCGGGCGGTGCCCCGTACGGCGGTGGCCGCTCCTCCGCTCGCGCTTCGAACGCCCACCCGGCAACGGGCGATCCCGGCCATCGCGGCGACGCTTTCGACGGCGGAGGCGGCCACAACGGCGGCGGGGCCGACGGAGGCGGCGGCGGGGGCGGCTTCTAGCCCTCCACCGGTCTGGGCTCCTCCGGTCTCTCCCCGCCCTCGACGCGGACCGTGCCCGCGGCACCGTCGACGGTGATCCGCTGCCCGTCCCGGATCACCTCGGTCGCCCGGGGAACGCAGATCACGGCGGGGATGCCGTACTCCCTGGCGACCGTCGGCCCGTGCGCGATGGTGGACCCCGTCTCCACCACCAGCCCTCCGGCGGTCATGAACAGCGGTGTCCATCCGGGATCCGTGCTCTGGGCCACCAGGATCTCCCCCGGTTCCAGCGTGGCCCCCGCCGGATCGTGGACCACCCTCGCCACCCCGGTCGCGGTTCCCGAGGAGGCGGGCACGCCGAGGAGTTCCCCGTCCCGCCCGGAGGTCGGGGCGGGCAGCGCCGCCTCCACGTCGGTGCCGTCGGACAGCAGGACCGGGGGCACCCGGCGGCGTCCGCGCTCACGCAGGTACCCGGCGCGGCGCTCGGCGACGAGTGCGCGCTGGTCCGCGCCCTCCACCAGGGCGCGCGCCTCCGGAACGCGGAGGAACATGATGTCGTCGGGCTCGTCCAGCCGTCCCGCCCCGGCCATCTCGGCGCCGACGAGGAGGAGCTGCCGACGCGTCTCGGCGATGGCGAACAACCAGGAGAACTTGGGGTACTCCCGCATCCCGGCCAGGGCGCGCGCACGGTCGAAGGAGAACGACGCCAGACGCGCGCGGACCGGCCGGGAGGCGAGCGCCCTGCGGACCAGCGCGTCCCGTGTGCGTTCGGCCTCGGCGGCGGCCCGGGCGAACCTCCGGTCGGGTTCCTGCTCTGGATCGCTCACCCGCAGGTAGTTGGCGATCGCCGCGAACAGGGGCGCGGGGTCCTCCGACCATCGGGGCACGCCCACGTCGACCTCGGCGGCGCCGCGGTGCCCATACCGCTCCAGGAAGACGTCGAGACCGATGTCGGGGAGCGTTCCCGCCCGGTACCCGGACGCCAGTTCGTCAGGCGGGGTGTCCCTGAACAGCTCGCCGTGCCCGCGCGCCCCGACCGCCAGTCGCCACAGCGCCAGGTCCATCTCCGTGGTGACGTTGTGCGGCATCCCGCCGAGGACGGCGGCCACCTCGCCCGGTTCGGCGATCCCCCTGAGCAGCAGTTCGGGCGCCTTGGCGGAGAGGATCGCGACGCACAGGGGCCCCATCATCGGGGCCATCCCCTCCGTCAGCGCCTCGTTCTGGAGCCGCGTCGCGTGCCGCAGACGTCGCGCGGAGGTGAGCGCGTGCTCCGGGGGGCGGGTGGCACGCGCCCGGAGCACCGCGCCGGCCCGCAGGAAGCGCCTCCTGGCGTCGTCGGGGTCGACGAGCGCGGCCACGGCGTCCCCGAGGACCCTGCCGGTGAGCGGCAGCGCCCGCGCGACGGCCCCGACCACCCTGACCGGGTCGATACGTCCGCCGGGGCGCGCGGCGAACCGCGGGTCGTCCAGGAGGGAGCGGACGGCGGCCGCGGCCCGGGGGCCGTAGACGGCCATGCTGTCCGGCAACAACCCGCGGATCCAGCGGTTGCGCAGGTAGGGGGTGAGGTCCAGGTAGAACCTGCCCGCCACGTCGGCCACCACCGCGTCCCCGCCGTCTGGGCCGGTGCCCCGGGAGCCGAGCCACGCGGAGGCGACGATTCCCAGCACGGACAGGCCCATCGGGGTGAACGGGCGGAGCATGCCCTGCATGTTGCCGACCTCGAAGTAGGCGCGGGGCCCGTCATCGTGGTGGTCGGGCAGCGGGAAGAGGGTGGTGACCGCCCGGGACTGGAGGATCCAGGGGGTCCCGTCGCGGTCCAGGGCCCATTCGACGTCCTGCGGTGAGCCGAAGTGACGCTGGAGCCGCTGCCCGGCGGCGTGCAGCGCCGTCACCTCCTCCGGCGACAGGCATCCGTCGTCCGGTCCCTCGGTCCCGCCGTCCGCGGCCACGACGTAGTGGTCGGGCCGGACCGTGCCGTCGACCACCGCGGTCCCGAGGCCGGGAACGGCGTCCAGGACGGTCTCGCCCCGTGTGCCGGTGACCGGGTTGGCGGTGAACAGCACCCCCGCGGCCCGGGGATCGACCATGCGTTGCACGACGACGGCCATGTGCACCCCGTCGTCGTCGATTCCCCGGTCGCGACGGTAGGCGACGGCGCGGTCGGCCCACAGCGAGTCCCAGCACCGGCGGACGGCCGTGAGGAGGTCGTCGGCGCCCTCGACGTCCAGGTAGGTGTCCTGCTGTCCGGCGAAGGATGCGTCCGGCAGGTCCTCCGCGGTCGCGCTGGACCGTACCGCCACCCGGCCGCCGCCGAGGGCCTCGTAGGCGGCGGTCACCTCCTCCTCCGGCAGCCTCCCGGAGCGGTGGGCCTCGGTGGTGACGCAAAAACCCGGGGGCACGCGTTCTCCGGCCGCGATGGCCCCGGCCAGCCCGGCGGCCTTGCCGCCGACCAGGTCGGTCTCCACCCCGTCGATCCGATCCAGTTCCACCACGAGCACGACGTCACCTCCGGCTGTTGTGCCACCGCTTCCCATGTTCCTCACCGGAGGCGGGGGCCGCCAGAGCCGAAAGGGTTCTGTGGAAAACTCCCGCGGCGGGTCCGCCGTCCCACCCCACGTACGCGGACCGCGGCGCCCGGCCGCCACCGCGGGCGGTCCCGCCGCCCCCTCCCGCGCGGGCGACGACGGCCCCTCGCACCGGCGCTGACCAGGCGAACAGCCCGGCGTGAGAGTCTGGATCCGCCCGTGCCCCCAGGAAAGGCCCCGGATGCACCTGATCTCTCCCCTCTACACCGCCTCCTCCGTCATCTCCCTGCTGTTCGAGGTCCTCTACCTGCTCTTCGGCGTCCTCATGCTGGCCCTCAGCGGCGTGGTGGCCTCCGGCCGCAGGGGGCTCGTGGCGACGGGCGGCGCCCTGATCGTCCTCAGCGCCCTCGGCGACCTGGCGGTCCAGATCTGGTCCTTCACCCCCATGTACGCGGGCATGGACATCGCCGTGCACACCACGGTGCTCCCGGCCCTGTACCTGATGTTCACGCTGCTCTTCGTCGGCGGCCTGCTCGCCCTGGTGCTGGCCGCGGCGAAGCGCCTCACGGCCCCGACGACCGCTCCGCCACCGCCGCCCGGCCACCACCCCGGTCCGCGGCCCTTCCCGACCCGCTGACACGAGGAGTCCTCCGATGTCCTCTCTTCCCCCGACCCTGGGTCCGCTCCTCTACGGCCTCGGCACGCTCCTCCTCCTCGCGGTGGGAATCACCGCCTTCGTCCGCGCGAAGGGATCGCCCTTCCCCGGCGCCGTCCGGACCGTGGGGGCGCTGCTCACCGCCGCCGCGCTCGTCCAGGTCGCGAGCTCGGTGGTCTCCTTCGCCCTCGGGGTCATGGACCTGTCCTTCGAAGCGGTCATGACGGTCACCGGGCTGTCGAGCGTCATCGTGGAGCTCCTGTACGGGCTCCTGGTCACCGGAGCGCTGGTCACGCTCGCCGTGGCCCTGGTCCGCTCCAAGTCCGCCGCCGCCCGCGCCACCGGTCCGGCGGCCGCGGGTCCCGCGGCCGGGCAGGCGTTCGCACCGCCCGCGCCCGGCCAGCCGTACGGGTTCGGGCAGGCCCACCCGGCGCCGCCCGAGCACGACCGCCCCGGGCACGGGTACGCTCACCCCGGCGGCGGGCCCGCCGGTCACCCGGGGCCCGCCGGGCACCCCGGACCGGAGGGCCACCAGCCCCCGTCCGGTGAACCCGGAGGCGGCACCGGCTGGAGTCCGGGCAACAGCGGGGGTTTCGGCGGCGGCGCGGGCCCCTCCTCCGACGGCGGGGGAGGCTCCTCCTCCGGTGACGGCGGCGGTGGCGGTGGCGGAGACTGATCTCCGGCGCACCGGCCCCGTGCGGACCCGCTCCCGAGGGTCTGCCCGGGCAGGCCGACCCGGGCGGACCGGCCCCCGGCGGACCTGCCCGTACAGCGGCACGGCCAGCACGGCCGGTACGACACGACCGACACGAAGCGACCGGCCCGACCTCGAAAGGGGTCAGGCCGGTCGCGTGTAGACCAGGGAGTAGCGCCAGAACAGCAGCCGCCGCAGACGTGCGCCGGGCAGCACCTCACCGGCCTCCTCCGCGATCTCGCGCAGGCCCATCTCCGGGTCGCGCATCGGCATCTCGGCGGTGGGTCCCACCTTGTGCGGGTTCGGCGTGCCGGTGAGCGCGCGGCCCAGCCGCAGACCGGCCCCGACCACCCACTGCGGGCCCAGTGCGGCCAGGCCGGTCGCGACGTCGGCGGCGCCCCTCTCGGCGTACAGGCCGAGGACGGCCAGCGTGCCGCCGGGGGCGAGGGCGGCGGCCATCCGTTCGAGCGAGGGCCCGAACGGCATGTGGTGGATGCTGGCGATCGAGCTGACGAACCCGTACCCCCCGGGACGCGGCTCCGTCTCCTCCAGCGCGGCCACGCGGTAGTGGACCGGCAGCCGGGCGGGCGTGCGTTCACGGGCCATGGAGACCATCCGCGGTTCGGGGTCGATCGCGTCGACGGCGATCCCGCGGGAGGCCAGGAGCCTGGCGAACCTACCGCCGCCGCACCCGACGTCGAGCGCTCGGGTGCAGTGCGGGGGCACGTGGCGGAGGAGGTGTTCGTGGTAGTGGCTGTTGTGGTCCCAGGAGATGTCCACGGGACTCGGGGGAAGGACTGGACCCATACGCCCGGAGGTTATCCGGCCTGGCGCTTGGCCTCCAGTGCCTCCATGGCGGCGACGGCGGTGGCCACGGTCTGGTGGACCGGGACCTGGCGGTGCAGGCCGACCAGGCGGACGACCTTGGTGACGCGTTCGTTCAGAGCGGCCAGCGCCAGTGATCCGCCCAGTTCACGGACGGTTCTGTAGGCGTTGATGATGACGTTCAGACCGCTGGAGTCCATGAAGTCCAGAGCGGACAGGTCCAGGATCAGCCAAGGACCGTGGTCCTCGACGGCGGACTGGATGTGCTCCTGGAGGTCGGCGGCGGTCGCGATGTCGAGTTCTCCCTCGATCGCGACGATGACACTGCGGCTCTCCACCCGCGTGCTCAGCCCAAGCCTGTGCACGTTCACTCCTCCCGGCCCCACGTTGAGATGGTGAGGGGTCCCTTCGCTTAACCATACGCAGACCGGCGGACCACGCCCACCCGGACCGGCGCCACTCCCACAGAGCCGGTCCGACGTCAGGGGGGAGCGTATGGTACGTCCGCGAGCCTGGTAAGTCGTTGGACACACACGGTATAAGCGAACCGCCCGTTCGGGAATGGCATACCGGAAGAAATTTTCGCCTCCTGGGCACGAACTCGGCGGTGAGCGCCCGTTATCTACCGTTGTCCCTGGGACATTTCATGACATGGGATGTGCCGTGGACACCCGGGCAACGCTGCACGGCGGCGCCGCCGTCACAGGACGTTCACACGATGGACGAAACCCGCGTCCCGGCCGGGGGGAGGCGGGCCGCGCCCCGGCACCGCGCCTCCCCGGCGTTCACCCGTCGGACGAACCCGGCTCCCGGGAGGGCTCCGTGCCGCGCTCCGGCCACGCGCCGCCTCCGGGTTCACCCGTCGGACGGAACCCGCGATCCCGGGTGAAGGAGTCCAGCAGCGTGCGCGCGGCGAGGGTCGCCGTGGTCTCCCCCGACCGCACCCGCTCCTCCGTCCCGGGCAGGAGCGAGGCCACCCGGGGATCGCGCAGGAACGCGTCCATGAGCTGGTCGCGGACCTGGTCCCACATCCAGCTGACCCCCTGGCGGCTGCGGCGCTCGGCCAGCGCGCCGTCGCTCTCCAGCACCGCGCGGTGCCGGGTCACGGCGTCCCACACCTCGTCGAGCCCGTCGCCGGTCAGACCGCTGCACGTGAGCACCGGCGGACGCCAGTCCGGGTGCACCGGCTGGAGCAGCCGCAGCGCCCGCGACAGCTCGCGGGCCGCCTTGCGCGCGTCGTCGGCGTGCGGTCCGTCGGCCTTGTTGACCGCGACCACGTCCACCAGCTCCAGCACGCCCTTCTTGATGCCCTGGAGCTGGTCGCCCGTGCGGGCCAGCGTGAGGAAGCAGAAGCAGTCCACCATGGCGGCGACCGCGACCTCGGACTGGCCGACGCCCACCGTCTCCACCAGGACCACGTCGAACCCGGCCGCCTCCATGAGCAGCATGGTCTCCCGCGTGGCCCGGGCGACGCCGCCCAGGGTCCCCGCCGTGGGCGAGGGCCGGATGAACGCGTCGGGGTCCACCGCCAGGCGCTCCATCCGGGTCTTGTCACCCAGGATGCTGCCTCCGGTGCGCGTGGAGGAGGGGTCCACGGCCAGCACCGCCACCCGGTGCCCGGCCTTGGTCAGCCGGGTGCCCAGCGCGTCGACGAACGTGGACTTGCCGACGCCGGGGACCCCGGTGATCCCCACCCGGCGGGCCCCGCCGGTGTGCGGCAGCAGCCGCACCAGCAGTTCCTGCGCGGCGCGCGCGTGGTCCGGGCGGCGGGACTCCACGAGGGTGATCGCCCGCGCGAGGGTGGGCCGGTGCCCGGCCAGGACCCCCTCGGCGAGGGCGTCCACGTCCACCGGGCGGCGCCGCCCCGAACGCCGCGCGCCCGGCACGGAACCCTGCTCCGCCACGCCTGCCTCCCTCTTCCCGGCCCCGGGGCCGCGTCCCGGCCCGGCTGGTCCTGCCCCTGCCGGGTCCTCGCCCGTCGCGTCCTCCGCGGACGCGGTTTCCCTCCGCCGCGTTCCGGTCCGCAGCGCCCCTCCGCCGACGCGCCCTCCGCTACCGCGTCCGCACGCGCCGCGTCCCGGCCCGCCGCGCACACGCCGCGTCCCGGCCCGCCGCGTGCCCGCGCCGCCGGGGCGACCGACCCCGCGGGCGCCCCTCGCACCTCCCCTACCCCAGCCGTTCCTCCAGCTGGTCGAGCAGGTCGACGGCGGCCTCGGCGATGACCGTCCCCGGCGGGAAGATCGCCGACGCGCCCGCCTCCCGCAGCGGCGCGAAGTCCGCCGGGGGGATGACCCCGCCCACCACGATCATGATGTCCCCGCGGTCCAGCCGGGCCAGCTCCTCGCGCAGCGCGGGCACCAGGGTCAGGTGCCCCGCGGCCAGGGAGGACACCCCGACCACGTGCACGTCGGCCTCCACGGCCTGCGCGGCGACCTCGGCCGGGGTCTGGAACAGCGGGCCGACGTCCACGTCGAAGCCCAGGTCGGCGAAGGCGGTCGCGATCACCTTCTGGCCCCGGTCGTGGCCGTCCTGGCCCATCTTGGCCACCAGGATGCGGGGGCGGCGGCCCTCGTCCTCGGTGAACTCCTCCACCCGGCGGGTCACGCGCTCCATGAGGTCGGCCGCGTCGGCGCTGCCCGCCGCCTCGTCCCTGTACACACCCTGAATCGTACGGATCTGCCCGGAGTGGCGGCCGAAGACCCTCTCCATGGCGTCGGAGATCTCGCCCACGGTGGCCTTGGCGCGGGCCGCGTCGACCGCCGCCGCCAGGAGGTTGCCGGTCAGGGCCTCATCCGCCCGGGACCCGCCCCCGGCGGCCGCGGTGAGCGCGTCGAGCGCGGCACGCACCCGGTCCTCGTCGCGCTCCTCGCGCAGGCGGCGCAGCTTCTCCAGCTGCTGGGCGCGCACCCGGGAGTTGTCGACCTTGAGGACCTCGATCTCGTCCGCGGTGTCGGGGCGGTACTTGTTGACGCCGATCACCGGCTGGCGGCCCGAGTCGATGCGCGCCTGGGTGCGGGCGGCGGCCTCCTCGATGCGCATCTTGGGCAGCCCGGCGTCGATCGCGGCGGCCATGCCGCCCGCCTTCTCCACCTCCCGGATGTGCTCCCAGGCCTTGGCCGCCAGCTCCTGGGTGAGGCGCTCCACGTAGTAGCTGCCGCCCCAGGGGTCCACGACGCGGGTGGTGCCCGACTCCTGCTGGAGCAGCAGCTGGGTGTTGCGGGCGATGCGCGCGGAGAAGTCGGTGGGCAGGGCCAGCGCCTCGTCCAGGGCGTTGGTGTGCAGCGACTGGGTGTGCCCCTGGGTGGCGGCCATCGCCTCCACGCACGTGCGGGCCACGTTGTTGAACACGTCCTGGGCGGTGAGCGACCACCCCGAGGTCTGGGAGTGGGTGCGCAGGCTCAGCGACTTGTCCCTGGTCGCGCCCAGGTCCCTGACCAGGCGCGCCCAGAGCAGGCGGGCGGCGCGGAGCTTGGCGACCTCCATGAAGAAGTTCATGCCGATCGCCCAGAAGAACGACAGGCGCGGCGCGAACGCGTCCACGTCCAGCCCGGAGCGCTGACCGGCGCGGATGTACTCCACGCCGTCGGCCAGGGTGTAGGCCAGCTCCAGGTCGGCCGTGGCCCCGGCCTCCTGCATGTGGTAGCCGGAGATGGAGATGGAGTTGAAGCGCGGCATCCGCTGCGAGGTGTAGGCGAAGATGTCGGAGATGATCCGCATCGACGGCCGCGGCGGGTAGATGTAGGTGTTGCGGACCATGAACTCCTTGAGGATGTCGTTCTGGATGGTTCCCGACAGCTTCTCCGGCGGGACGCCCTGCTCCTCGGCGGCCACGATGTAGAGCGCCAGGACCGGCAGCACCGCGCCGTTCATGGTCATGGACACGCTCATCCTGTCCAGCGGGATCCCGTCGAACAGCTGGCGCATGTCGTAGATGGAGTCGATCGCCACGCCCGCCATGCCGACGTCGCCCGCCACCCGGGGGTGGTCGGAGTCGTAGCCGCGGTGGGTGGCCAGGTCGAAGGCGACCGACAGGCCCTTCTGCCCGGCGGCCAGGTTGCGCCGGTAGAAGGCGTTGGACTCCTCGGCGGTGGAGAACCCGGCGTACTGGCGGATGGTCCACGGCTGGTTGACGTACATGGTCGGGTAGGGCCCGCGCAGGTAGGGCGGGATGCCGGGCAGCCCGTCCACGAAGTCCAGGCCCGCGCGGTCGGCGGGGGTGTACAGCGGCTTGACGGCGATGCCCTCGGGGGTCTCCCACTCCAGGGCGTCGGCGGCCTTGCCGGTGCCGGCCTCCAGCGCTCTCTGCCAGGCGGCGTGTCCGGAGGCGGTGTCACCCGAGAAGGCGGGGAGCCGCGGCGGGACGTCGGAGAAGTCGGGGATCATGCGTGCGCCCCCTCGGCAGTGGCGGACGGTGCCGACGGATCGGTGAGCAGGACGTCGACCAGGTCGGTGAGGAGGGCGACGGCGTCGCACCCCCGGTGGGCGAAGGCGTCGACCCCGGCCTCGCGGTAGGCGTCGTCGGGCGCGCCCGCGAGCAGGATCCGCAGGGCCCCCGCGCGCCTGAGCGCCCGTGCGGCGTCCTCGGCCTGCTCGGCGTAGACCGCGTCGGAGGAGCAGAGCACGGCGACGCGGCTGCCCGAGGCGGCGAACGCCTCCGCGACGGCGGCGGCGCCGTCGAGCGGGCCGGGTTCGTGGGAGGTGACGCCGCCCGCGGCGAGCAGGTTGGCCGCGAAGGACGCGCGGGCCGTGTGCGCGGCGACCGGGCCCAGTGTGGCCAGGAAGGCGGTGGGCCTTCGGCCGGTGTCGCCCGCGTGGGCGTCGCTGCGGTCGCGCAGCGCCTCGTAGTCCTCGGCGTAGCGGCGCACCGGGAAGCCGCCGGGGACCGGGGCCGGTGGGTGAGACTGCGCCGCAGGCGTCGTTTGAGGGTGGTGGGGGGCGACGGGCGGGCGCGAGGGGTCGGCGGGCCGCACCAGCGGGACCTCGTCCGCGTTGGGGAACTCGCTGACGCCGGTGAGCGGGGAGCGCCGGTGGGCGAGGTCGAGGCGGCGGCGCGTCCACACCGCGTCCACGCGCTCGCGCAGCAGGCCGTGCTCGACGGCCTCGGCGGCCCCGCCCTCGGCCTCCAGTTCCCGGAAGAACGCCCAGCCCGCACGGTACAGGTCGCGGGTGAGCGCCTCGACGTAGAAGGAGCCTCCGGCGGGGTCGACGACCCGCGCCAGGTGGGACTCCTCGATGAGCAGGGACTGGGTGTTGCGGGCGATGCGGCGGGCGAAGTCGTCGGGCAGGCCCACGGCGGAGTCGAAGGGGGCGACGGTGACCGCGTCGGCTCCCCCGACCCCGGCGGCGAAGCAGGCCACGGTCGTGCGCAGCATGTTCACGTGGGGGTCGCGCCGGGTCATCATCGCCTCGGAGGTGGCGGCGTGCAGGCGCATGGCGCGCTGGTCGGCGGGCACCCCGCTGGCGTCGAGGACCTGGTCCCACATGGCGCGGACGGCGCGCAGCTTGGCGATGACGCCGAACTGGTCGGCGTTCGCGGCCAGGCGGAACTCGATGCGCCGCGCGGCGTCCGGCAGGTCCATCCCGGCGGCGTGCAGGGCGCGCAGGTAGGCGGTCCCCGCGGCGACGGCGAAGCCGAGTTCCTGGGCGTCGGAGCCGCCCGCGTTGTGCACGAGGCGGCCGTCGGCCACGAACAGCCCCAGGCCGGGGCGCCCGCGGGCCAGCTCCGCGGCCAGGCGGGCGGGGTCCATGACGTCGGGGCGCTCGCCGGCCAGGGCCGCGGTGCCGAGGGGGTCGATGCCCAGGTGGGAGATGATCCGGCCGTCGGGGACGCCCGCGTCGGCGTGGGCGTCGAGCAGCGCGGTGGCGGCGTCGGCGTGGTCGGCCCCGGCGTCCAGGACCACGGGCGCGAGGTCGAGGTGGACGTCGCCGAGGGCCTGGCCGAGCGCGGAGACGGGCAGGCCGGTGCCGCCGACGGCGATCCACAGCGAGCTGACGCCGTTCATGAGGTCGGCGTGCAGGCGCCGCCGCAGGACGTCCGGGTCGGCGTCGGTGTGGCGGGCGCGGATGTCCCAGCCCTCGGGGACCGACCCGCCGGGCCGGTGGCCCCGGGTGAAGGGGGGCAGCCCCGGGAAGCCGGGGTCGGCGGCCGGGGGGTCGCCGGTGTAGAGGGGCTCGATGTCGAACCCGTCGTAGGTGTGCGTGGCCAGTGCCGACTCGGGTGTGTCGGCGAGCCGGTCCTCGGGGACACCGCTCTTGCGCAGTACCCCCGCCACGAGTTCGCGCCACCGCTCGTGTGTGGCGGCGGGGAACCCGTCGGCCGGGTTGGGGGCGCCGGATCCGGCGGCCCCGCTCTCAGGGACGTCCATACAGTGGATGGTAGAGAATCTCGTTCGGTCGCGCCGCCCCGGGGTGTGGGGTGCGGCACACCCCGGGGCCGAACCCGGCCCGCCGGAGGAAGCGCCGAATCCCTCCTCCCGCGCCGCCACGTTTCCGCCCCCGGGGAGTGCGGCGCACGCGCACGGCCGCGAGGGGGTGCGCGCGCTTCCGCGCCTGCTCACGGCGGGGGCGGACGCCTCAGGGGGTCTTCGACTCCTCTTGGGTCCCGCATTTCACCGAAGTGTCACCACACGCGTTCTTTCAGTGAAGTGGAACACACTCCTGGTATTCGGTGAACCGACGGAGGGTGACGGGAGTCGGAATGGCGGGCCACCCCATGCGTTTCACGGTCCACTGGCATCCCCCTCCCCCCACCCCCACCAAGGACGAAAAGGACAGAGATGCCCTTCTTCCCCCCTCACGGCCGCTTCGCCCTTACCCCGGCGGTCTCCCTCTCGCTCGTGTTCGCCCTGTCCGCCTGTGGCGGCGGGGAGGACCCCGCGGAGGCCTCGGCGCCCTCGGAAGAGGCCGCCGAGGAGACCACCGCCGCGGAGGGCACTCCGCCGGAGGCGTTGTCCCAGGAGGAGCTCGCCGGGCTCCTCGTCGAAGCACCCGTTCCCGTCTCCAGACCCCAGGTGGACGAGTCCGCCCTGCCCCCCGAGCCCGAGGCCTCCGCGTCGGTGTCCGAGCAGGCGGCCTGGGCCCTGCTGACGGAGGTGACCCGCAAGGCCTCCCTCGTCGATCCGAGCGCCGCCGCCGCGTGTCCCGAGCAGATGACCGAGCCCGTCGAACCGGGCCTGAGCTGCACCCTCACCTACGGCGGCCTGGACATGCAGTTCCCGGTCCTGGCCGGGGACGGCGGCGCCGCCTTCCGGTTCGAGTACCCGGAGCTGCCCACCGTGCGCGAGGTCGTCGAGGACACCATCCGCTTCGACCACGGCGTCGAGGCGGTGTACTGCGACATGGACGACGTCGTGGCCGTCGAGCCGGGCGCGGAACGGGCCCCCTACCTCTGCTACGCCCGGGACGGAGGGCTCGCGGGGTCGGACTCCCCGGAGGACACGATCTCCCCCTACGAGGTCTACGTGCTCATCGGGGGGACCCTGGCCACCTACCAGTACCTGGACGCGCAGTAGCGAGGCCCGCCGGGGCCGCGCGGGCCCCGGCCGAGGAAGGACGACGTGCCCTTCACCCCCAGCCATGTCGCGGCGGTCCTGCCCCTGGCGCGTACCGGACTGCCGCCGGCGGCCCTGGTCGTCGGGTCGGTGGCGCCGGACCTGCCGTACTACCTGCCGCTGCCCGTGGCCGCGGCGACCACGCACGTCCCCGCCGGGCTGTGGCTGGACGTGCTGCTCGGCGGCGCCGTGCTGGTGGTGTACGCGTACGTGCTCCGGCCACCGCTGCACGCGCTGGCCGAGCGGTCCCCGGTCCCGCGCGTCCGGGCTCCCCGGTCGGCGCGGGAGGCGGCGCGGGCGGCCGCGCTGACCGCCGCGGCGCTGGCGGTGGGCTCGGTCACGCACATGGCCTGGGACTCCTTCACCCAGACGGGCGGGGCCCTGGTGCGGGCCTGGCCGCTGCTGAGCACTCCGGTGGCGGGCCCGCACCTGCTCTACAACGTGCTGATGTACGCGAGTTCGGCGGGCGGCCTGGCCGTCCTGGCCTGGTGGGTCCACCGCGAGCGCGCCCGCCGCGCGGACGCCGGGCGCGAGGGCCGGGAGGCGGATGAGCGCGCCGGGGCCGTCCCCGGCGACCGCGTGCGCGTCCCGGCCCTGTCCGCCCTCGCCGTGTGCGCGGTGGCGGGCGCCGTGGCGGGCGGTCTGTCCGACCGCGCGCAGGTGAGCGGCTACGACCTCGTGCGGTGCCTGCTCGTCGGGGCCGTCACCGGCACCGGGCTGGGCCTGGCCGGGTGGACGGCCGCCTGGTGGTCGTGGCGGCCGCTGCACCGCACGGCGCGCTGACGCCACGCGGTCGCGGCGGCCGTCCGGAAGGTCGCCGCGTCCGCGACGGCGCGGACGCGAACCCGGCCCGGGCCGGGCGGCACGGACGCGTCCCCGGTCCGGGCCGGACGCACACCACGGCGTGGGCCGGGCCCGGCCGGGCGCGCACCGCGTCCCCTCAGGTCCCGCCCCCTCCCGCGCGGGCCGCCTCGGCGCCGGTCAGGTCCGGGCCGAACGCCGCGTGCACCTCCTCGGCGGTGAGGCCGTAGTACTCCAGGTCGTACCGGTGGCCGCCCGGGTTCCTGCGCCGGTCCGCGCGCGTGTAGGCGAGCGTGCGGGCCCGGGTGTCGGGGTCGAAGTCCTCGCCGAGGCCGCTCCAGACGCGTTCGGCCGCCCCGAGCGGGTCGGAGGTCAGCTCGCCGTAGGGCAGGTCCAGGAAGCGTTCCGGACCGTGCTCGCGGCGCACGCGGCGGGCCCGTTCGGCGCCCGCCGCCCAGATCCCCAGCCACTCGCGGCCGATCCAGTGCGGGTCCACGTCGCTGTTGTGGATGCGCATCGAGGTCTCGGTCAGGCTGGCCCACGAAGCCATGGCCCGCGCCGGGTCGCGGTCGGTCATGACGACCACCGCGTCGGGGAAGACGTTGAGCAGGGCGTCCAGGCTGAGCAGGTGCAGGGGCGACTTGAGCACCCAGCGGCGCGCGGGCCGCTTCCACTGCAACGCCTGGAGCTGCTGTTTGAGGTAGGCGTAGTCGGGGGTGGCGTCGCGCCCCTCGACCCAGGCGCGGTAGTCCGGGGAGGCGGCGCGGACGTGGAAGAACATCCCCTGCGGCAGGAGGAAGACGCACTCCTCGGGTTCGAGCGGGTGCATGGGGTGGATGGTCTGGAACCCCGGTCCCATGGCGTCCATGCCCCGGACCAGTCTCCGCGCCAGCGCGAGGCGCTCGCGCCTGCCCACGGTGCGCTCCCCGGGCCTGCCCGTGTCGGGGACCGGGCTCAGCATCTCCCACAGCCGCGGGGCGCGGGCCCGGACGTGCTGGGCCAGGAGGCCGTGGCCGAACGTCGTGCCCGTCCTGGGCAGTCCGGTGATGAACACCGGACGCTCGACGGGCTGGGCCGCGACCTCCGGGTTGGCGTCGAGCAGGTGGAGCATGCGCAGACGCGTCTCCAGCCGCCGCCGGACCTCGCCCCGCAGGCCGATCCGGCCGATCGGGGTGACGCCGGGCACCGCCTGCCAGGCGTCGTGGAGCACGCGCGTGTCCGAGAGGAAGGGTTCGTCGGAGGGCCAGGGGAGCCCGCTGCTGGCGGAGGCCTCCGCCAACATGGCGTCGAAGGCGCCCTCGGCAGCCCCCAGGCTGTTGTCGAAGGGTCTGAGCAGGGTGTTGACCGGGTTCATCCACCACGGGTGGTGCACGTTCACAAGCGCCCTCTCCTGTTGTGTCAGCCGCAGTTGGTGCCGTTGCGCAGGACCCATTCGTCGCCGACCACGCCGCCCCAGTCCACACAGTGGCCGGCGGCGTCGGCGTAGACCGGGCCCGCGTACTCCGTCCAGTCGCCCGGGTCGGTGTCCCAGGAGGTGGAGTCGCTGCGTTTGAGGGCCGCGTCCATGTTGACGGCGCTGCCCGGGTCGGTCCGCACGACGACGACGCAGTTGCGGCCGTTGGAGTTGTTGTAGGTGAGGAAGACGGTGCCCCCGTTGACGGAGGCCTCGTTGACCACCCCGTATCCGCTCCCGCACTGGCCCCCGTAGGAGGCGGCGGTGGCGGGCACGGGGGTGCCCACCGCCACGGTCAGGGCCAGGCCGGCCACGGCGGCGGCCCCGCGTACGAGGGTCTTCGGCATGTCTCTCCCGTCGTTTCGAGTTCCGGCCCCTACCACGGCGGGGTGCCCGTGCCGCTGGTGCTGTGCCGCTCCACCAGGCGGGTGATGGTGACGGTGCCGTCGGCGGCGGTGGTGTAGGTGACCTCGGCGGTGATGACGCGGCTGCCCTGGTTGACGTAGCCGGTCAGGGCCGAGGGGCTGGAGGCGACCGAACCGGCGCCGCCGTCGCCGACCGATCCGCCCTGGCTCTGGCAGAAACTCCACGCGCACACCACCGTGGCGCCGTCGAGCACGGCGTACTGCCCCGAGCCGCCGGAGGGCTGGAAGGCCACGACGTGCTCGCCCGGTGGGCGCGTTCCGCTCGCGCCCACCCCGGCGCCCACCGTGGCCGTCGTGGTGGTGGACCCGCCGCCGGAATCCCCCTCGTCCTCAGCGCTCTGGGACGCCTCCTCGGAGGGGCTCGCGGAGGGCTCCTCGGAGGAGGCGCCGTCCGGCCGCTCCTGGTGTCCGCGTTCCGGGTTCTGCTGCTCCCCGGCGGCCTGCCGCGCCTCGGCCGTCTCGGCCGGCTCGTCCCCGAACCAGGCGGCGACGGGCAGGGAGTCCCAGTTGGCGGCCAGGGCGACGCCGCCGAAGCCCAGTCCCGCGAGCAGGACGAGGGCGCCCAGGGCGGCGCCGACGACGGTCAGCACCCTCCCGGTTCCGCCCCGCCTCTCGGGGACCACCGGGAACTCGCGCTCGGGTGCGGTCCGCACGCCCTGCCACTGGTGGTCGACGACGGTGGCCATGACGCCGCCCGCCGCCGCGGCGGAGTCCGGCGGGGTGTGGGAGCGCCTCGGGTCGCTCGCCGCGATCACGCCGCCGACCAGCTCCAGCGCGGTCGGCCGCTCGGACGCCTCCTTGCTGAGCGCGCGTGCGGCCAGGTCCGCGAGGGGGCCGGTGAAGCCCGCGGTGTCGGGTTCGCCGCTGATCACCCGGTGCGCGACGGCCGCCGGGTCGCCGGTGCCGAACGGCGGGCGCCCGGTCGCCGCGTAGGAGACCAGCGCGCCCCAGGCGAAGACGTCGTCGGCGGTGCTGGGGGGTTCGCCACGGTAGTGGGCGGGGCTGATCCAGCCGGGCGAGCCCAGCACGGACCCGGTGCGGGTCAGCGCGGTCTGGTCGATCGCGCGGGCCACGCCGAAGTCCAGGACACGGGGCCCCTCGGGCGACAGGATGACGTTGGCGGGCTTGAGGTCGCGGTGGGCGATGCCGATCTCGTGGATCTGGGCGAGCGCCTCGGCCACTCCGGCGGCCAGTCCGATCAGGAGCCACCCGCCCAGGGGTCCGTGCGCGCGTGTAGGCGCTGAGCGTCATCCCGCGCACCAACGGGGTGGCCAGCCAGGGGCGCTCGGCCTCGGTGTCGGCGGCCAGCAGAGGCACGGCGCAGGCTCCGCCCACCCGGCCCAGCAGCCGCACCTCGCGCGCGAACCGCGCCCGGAACTCGGCGTCGGCGGAGTACTCGGGGTGGATGAGCTTGACCGCGACGAGCGCGCCGTTCCGGTCGAGGGCCGCGTACACGACGCCCATACCGCCGGAGCCCAGGCGCCCGAGGGTCCGGTAGGGACCGATCCGCGCGGGGTCGGTGGAGGTCAGGGCGGTCGCGGTCGCGGGGAGCGTGACGGCTGAGGGGTGCGTACTCACGGCTGTCGTCTCACAGGCCTCGTCTGGAGTGGGGATGAGGTGCACGGTGAGCCCGCGCCCTTCTCCAGGGCAGGGAGAAAAGGTGCGCTGTGGGCGTGATGAGGGGGATGCGGGGTGAATCCTAGCCGGTCCCGGTGACGCCTTCCCGGCTCGGCCGGCCGAAGGCGGCGACCGCCCTGGTCAGGGGCGGAGGACTCCACCACCTCGGGCGACGCGCGGGCCCGGGCCGCCGCGGGAACGGCGTGGTGCCGCCGGTCGGACACGTCGGGCCGCGGAGACCCGTCTCCGTACCTTTTGGGGTGTCTTCGGGCGGTACATAAGGACATTGACGGAATCGTCGTGGCCCTGGTACACCTCTGGTGCCCCTGCCCTCCCTCCGGTCGCCGATTTCACCGCCAGACCCGAACCCCGTCGCGGTGGGCGCCTCCCTGTGGACGGGATCACGAGCCACACGCACAAGGGAGCCCTGCATGGTGGACCAGCCCACCGCACCCCCGACGGATCCCGCACCGAAGCCCCGCCCCTCCCCCGTGCGGCGTGCGGCCTCGGCGCTCTGGCGCCGCACCCGCTCCAGCGCCCCGGGCCTGATGATCTCGGTCCTGGCCGCGGGCCTGCTCAGCACCGCGCTCGGCGCCGGGGCCATGGGCCGTGCGGACGAGATGTCCGACGGCGCCGTGTGGCTCTGGGACAGCCCCGCGGGCGAGAGCTTCCGCGTCAACGGCGACAACGCGCGGATCGACCTCGTCGCCGCGCTGCCCGGCTCCGCCGGAAGCCCCGTCCAGGTCACCCAGAACGACGACTACCTCCTGCTCCACGACCCCGAGACCGGCCGGGTGACCTCGGTGGACCTGCGGGAGATGGGGTTCTCCGGTGTGCTCGAACTCGGCACCAGCAGCGACTTCGGCCTCGCACTGGGCGAGGGGACCGCGGTGGTCATCGACCGCGCCAGCGGTGAGGTCAAGGCGGTGGACCCCGCGACCCTCCAGCCCACCGGGCCGTCCCTGAGGATCCCGGCCCCGCTGGTCGGCGGGGCCTTCGACGACTCCGACACCCTCTGGCTGGGGGTGCCCACCCAGGGCACGGTCGTCGGTGTCCGGGTCGAGGGCGAGGAGGCCGTCATCACGCAGACCGCGTCGGTGGCCGACCCCGGCGCCGACATCGCCGTCACGGTCCTCGACGACGGCGTGCTCGCGGTCGACCGGAGCGGCGACCGCATGGTCGCCGTCCGCAACGGCGGCGAGTCCCGGACCATCACCTCTCCCGTCCCGTTGGAGGGCGCCGAGGTACCGCCGCGCACCCGGGGCGACCTGGCCGCCGTGACGCTGCCCGGGTCCGGCGACGTCGTCACCGTGTCCGACCCCACCGGGTCGGCGGGCGTGGACCACTTCTCCACCGGCCGTGAGGGCGGCGGCACCGCCGTCCCCTACGAGGGCCGCTTCTACGTGCCCTTCCCCGAGGACGGCACGGTGCGCGTCTTCGACCCCGCCGGGGACGAGCTCAACCCCATCACCCTGCCCGGCGCCGAGGGACCGCTGGAACTGGAGACGCGCGAGGGCAACCTGTACATCAACTCGCCCGAGACCGGGGTGGCGGCGGTCGTCGACCCCGGGGGCCGGGCCACCGTCATCGACAAGACCGCCCCGCCGCCCGGCCCCGGCGAGACCGACGAGGACGATCCCGCTCCCGGGGAACCGGACGCGGGCGAGACCACCGCGCCCGAGCCCGGCGACGTTCCCGTACCCGACGCGGGTGGGCCCGAGCCCGGTGACACCACCGCCCCGGAGCCCGGCGGTACCGACGGCGGCACCGCCCCCGAGGCCCCGGTCGTGGAGAACCCCCGGGACGACGAGGAGGAAGAGGACGAGGGCACGGCGCCTGGCGCGCCGACACCCGTCTCCTTCACCGCCGGGGACGGCTCCGTCACGCTGTCCTGGCCGGAGGCCTACTCCCCGGACTCCCCCGTGGAGACCTACGACATCACGTGGCAGGGCGGCAGCACGACCGTCGACGGCTCGGAGCTGGAGGCCACGATCACCGGACTGGAGAACGGCACCTCCTACCGCTTCCGGGTGCGGGCCTCCAACGCCTTCGGCACCGGTCCCGCCGCGCAGACCGAGGAGGTCACTCCCAGCCCCCGGGCTCCCGGCGCGCCGAGCGGCGTCGCCGTCGCCGCGGCGGGAAGCGACAGCGTGACCGTGTCCTGGGAGGCCGCCGAGGGGGCCGCGGACTACCTCGTCTCCGCCTCCTCCGACTCCGACCCGGTGAGCGACCGCACGTCCACGGGCACGTCGGTCGAGATCGCCGGGCTGGCGCCGGGCGGTACCTACACCTTCACCGTGACGGCGCGCGGCACGGGGGGCGTCAGCGGCGAGTCCGCCACGAGCGCCCCGTTCACCATGCCCACCCAGGAGATCGGAGCGCCCGCCAGCGTCTCCTTCAGCGCTTCCGGAGACACGGTGACGGTCACCTGGTCGCAGGTGGAGGGGGCGACCCAGTACACCATCACGCCGCACGGCGACGGCTCCAGGTCGCTGAGCGAGGTGAGCACGCCCGGCACCGCGGCCGGGGGCGGACAGCTCTCCTACACCTACCAGCCGCGCGGCTCGGGGCGCTGCTACTCCTTCACCGTGCTGGCGGCGTCCGAGAGCGCCACCGCCGACAGCGGCACGACCAGCACCGCCAGCTGCTCACGGGAGTTCAGATGACGCCGACGTCCAGGCCGGGAAGCGGAGAGCACACGGAGGAGGCGCCCGTGCCGAGGAAGAACTGGAAGCGCAGGTGCGGGACGCTGGCGGCGGCCGTGGCCACGGTGGCGTCGATCCTCGTCCTGTCCTCGGCCACCACCGCCCAGGGCGCGGACCCCGCCCAGGTGTGCAACAGCGGCCCCAACCGCCCAGCGGACGCCGGAACGTTCGGGTGGGTCAACGAGACAGCAGTCCCCAACGGCCAGGGGACGGTCTACCTGTACTACGACAACGCCGGCGGGTACAACTGCGCCGTGACCATCGGCACGGCCGGGACCATGTACATGGACGTCGGTCTCCGTCAGTCCGGCAGCGGCGGGGGGACCTGGGACTCGGGAACCTTCGACCAGTACGCCGGTCCCGTCTACGTCCACGCGCCGGGGATCTGCGTGGACACCACGGGGGCCGTGGGCGACCAGTCGGCCACCCTGACCGGCACCAACTGCGGTTCCTGAACCACCCCCGGGGACGTGTCGGCTGCCCGCCGCCGCGCCCCCGGAGCGGTTCACCCGCCGCTTCGGTCGGTGCACGCCTCCTCGGAGTAGGCGACCTCGTCCACGGTGACCACCGCGATGACGGTGAAGCAGTACTCCTCGTCGGCGTCGAGCCCGCTCACCTCGGCCCGGGTCTCGCCGGGCCCCACGTCGGCGAGGGGGGCGTAGACGGTACCGACGGGGCCGCCGACGACGTGGTGGGCGACCGCGCCGCCGCTGTTGTCCGTCCAGGTCAGCAGCACCGTGTCTCCGGAGTCCTCCAGCCGGACGTCGGTGGGCGCGGCCTCCTCGTTGACGGCGGCGGGCGGCGCGGGCGGTTCGTCCTCCTGGCCCCGGGCCGACTCCGGACCGGCCTGGGACTCCTCCGCGCCCGGGGAACCCGCCTGTTCCCGGCCCCCGCCTCCCAGCGGAAGCAGGACGACCACCGCGCCGACCAGCACGGTGGCGACGACCAGGGCCGAGGCCGCCACGGCGGCGATGACGAGGGGTCGTCTCCGGCCGGGCCGCGCGGGCTGCGCCCAGGTCTGTCCCGGCGCTGAGGACCGCTGTGGAGTCGGGAAGGCATAGGGGTCAGCCGCCGGTCCCGCCGCCGGGGGGCGGGGCGCGAAGGCGGGGGGTTCGGTGGGGGCGGGAGACCCGCCGAAGGCGGGAGGCTCGGCGGGGGGAGCCGCGGGGGCGGCCGCCTGGCGCGGTGGAGGGCCGGACCAGGCGTCCAGCCCGGCCCAGGGGTCCTCGGGCCGTTCCGCCACGGGCGGGCCGACGGACGTTCCGGCGTGCGGGTCGGAGGTTCCGGGCCGCTCGCCCCCGGGAGATTCCGGTTCGTCGCCCGCCGCCTGGATCCACTGTGCGGGCCCCGGTTCACGCGGGACGTCCGACAGCGGTGAAGCAGCCGACTCCTCCTCCGGGCGCTCCGGTGCCTCGTCGTCCCAGCGCACGGGTACCGCCCGGTCCGCCTCGACCGCGGCGCCCCGGTCAGCCGGGTCCTCCTCCCACCACGCGTCCGCGGTGTCGTCATCCAGCGGCTCCGGCTCCGGGTCCTGTCGCCGCCACGTGTCAGCGGCGCCGCCGTCCGCCGGGCCCTCATCCGACGCCGGGTCCCGCTCCGACCACCCATCAACGACGCCTCGGTCCGCCGGGGTCTCCCCCGGCTCCGGGTCCTGCCCCCACCAAGCGTCCGCGGCGCCGCCGTCCGCCGAGCCCTCTCCCTGCGTCGGGGCCTGCCCCCACCACACGTCAGCGGTACCGCCGTCCACCGGGTCCTCATCCGACGCCGGGTCCCGCTCCGACCACCCATCAACGACGCCTCGGTCCGCCGGGGTCTCCTCCGTCTCCGGCCCACTCCCCCACCAGGCGTCCGCGGGCTCGGAGACCTCCTCACCGGCCGCCGCGTGTCCGGGCAGCGGCGCGGCCCCCTCCTCCGGAGGGAGCACCCCGAACTCCGCGGGGGCGTCCTCCTCCCCCGCTTCGCCGGGTGCGCCTGCCGCCGGAGCGGTCAGCGCCTCGGCGAACTCGGCCGCGCTCGGGAAGCGCTCGGCCGGGTCCTTGGCCAGCGCCCGGTCGAGGGCGTCCCGCAGCGCCGCGGGCAGGTCGGCGCGCGGCGGCCCCGGAGGTCGCGCACCGAGCACGCGCTCCCGGTGCTCGAAGGGGTCGACGGTCCCCCGCTGACCGCCGCCGAACGGCGGGTGGCCGGACAACAGCGTCCACAGCGTGGCGGCCAGCCGGTAGACGTCGGAGGCCTCCGAGGGCCGCTCTCCCCGCAGCGCCTCCGGCGGGGCGTACGCCAGGGCGTCCGGGTCCAGTCCGACGGGAGGCGGGACGGTACCCGTGGGCAGGACCGCGCCCGCGTCGGCGAGCACGACATCCTCCCCCGACAGCAGCAGGTTCGCCGGTTCCACCCCGTGGTGCAGCAGGCCCCGGCCGTGGACCGCCTCCAGCGCCCCGGCCACGGCCAGGCCCGCCCCCACCACCTCCTCCACCGGCAGCGGATGACGGAGGCGCAGGCGGGCCGCGTAGTCCCCGCCCGCGCAGTGGTCCATGGCGACGAAGGGCCGCCCCGAGGAGGTGCGCCCGTGGCCGAGCACCGGCACCACGCCCGGGGATCCGGCGATCTCACACAGCCGTTCGACCTCGGCCTCACCGTCCGCGCCGCGCATCACCTTCACGACGGCGGGGCCGCCGTCCTCGTCCCGCAGCGCCCGGTAGACGGTCGAGTCCGCGCCGCGGTGCAGAACCTCCAGGGAGTGGAAGCCCGCGACCAGGCTGCCGTTTCCTACGTCACTCACCGGTGCCCTCTCCTCTCACTGCCGCGCCCCGGCGGATCACCGCTCCCGCCACAGCAGCGGACGGGGGTCGAACCACCAGGTGAGCCTCCTGGTACGGGACCTGCTCAGGCGCAGCGCGCGCAGCTGGCGGCGCACGCCCTCGGTGATGGAGGCCGCCTGCTCCCCGGTGACGCCCGGCCCCGCGGCGAACCCGATCCCGTTGACCGTGCGGCCCAGTCTGTCCAGGTCCACCTGGGCCCAGGGCTGGGCGGTCTCGGGCAGCAGGCTGCGGGCGAGCGCGACGGTGTCGCTGACCGTGTGCCCCGGCGGCGGCTCCGACGCGCACAGGCGCAGGCCGTCGCGCAGCTCGTGCCACGCGCCCAGGACGCGGCGCTCGGGCGTGCCCGCGCGCAGCCGCCGCCCGCTGCGGGCCAGGCGCAGCGCGGGGACGGCGAGCACGGCGGCGAGCAGACCGCCCGCGATCGCGGGCACCGCCCACACCGGGAACCGCTCCGGCTCGCGCCGGGGCGCGGCGACGTCGTGGGCGTCGTCCTGGGGCAGGGACTGTTCCTGCGCGGGCTCGGCTCCCTCCGGGGTCCGCTCGCTCCGCGCGGCCTCGCTCGCGTCGTCCCCGCCCTCCTCGCCGGGGGTGACGGCGAACGGCACCCATCCGACGCCGTCGAAGTACACCTCGCCCCAGGCCACGGCGTCGCCCGTGTGGACGGTGCGGGTACCGCCGGCCTCCTCCGTGCCCGCCCCGAAGCCGACGGCGACGCGGCTGGGCAGTCCGGCCGCGCGGGCCAGCATGGCGAAGGCGCTCGCGAACTGCTCGGAGGTGCCTCCGCCCCCCTCCTCCCCGGGCGGGGCGAGGACCGCGGCGACGTTGGCGTAGCCGTGGCCGCCGGGGGTCTCGGGGTCGAACCGGTGCGACCGCCTCAGGTACTCCGCCAGGGCGCGGGCGCGCTGGTACGGGGAGCCCTCGCTGGCGACCGCGGCGACGACGTCGTTGAGCACGGACGGAGCCCCGGCGGGCAGTTCGCGGTAGCGGTCGAAGATCTCGTCCGCGGGCGTGGAGGCCCCGGCCAGCTCGTCCGGCCGCCAGTCGGCGACGTCGCCGGTGACCTGGTACCGGGTGCCCGCGACGGCGCCGTCCATGCTCACCACGGTTCCCGAGAACGCGCTGTAGCCCGGGGAGGGCAGGCCGATCCGCCGGGGGGCGCCGACGACCGGGGCCCAGCTGCCCGGAAGGTCCTCCCCGACGGTGATCTCGGCGCTGACCCCGGTGGCGTGGGGCAGGGGCGGCACGGGCTCGGGAAGCTCCTGCCCCGCCGCCCGGTAGCCGCCCTCGGGCAGCCAGGTGGTGCCGGTGAAGTCGGAGAGGGTGACCCAGCGCAGGCTGACGGGTTCGTCGGCGGCGACGGTGAGCAGCGGCTCGTCGGGGTCGGCGGCCCAGCCGGACAGGTGGACGAGCGGGTTGAGCGCCGCCTGGGGGTCCATGGGCGGGCTCACGACCGTGCGCGGGTCGCCCGGATCCGCGTCCCATCCGGCGAGCAGGACGGGCCCGCCGTACACGGTGGCCGTGGCGGTCAGCACGGCGATGACCCCGGTCACCAGTGCCCGGCGCGGTCTTCCCGGCGGGGTGCCGCCGGAGCTTTCGACCTCGACGCTCAGCGCCGCCCGGTCCGCCGGGGCGCCGCGGTCGGCCTCCTCCCGGGACGCGGACATGAGGATGACCGCGGACACCGTGAGCAGTCCGATGGCGGGGAAGCCGGGCGGGGCGACGGGGCCGTTGAGCACGACCGCGCCGACGAGCAGCAGCAGCCCCGGCAGCAGGGCGAGCGCCCGGCGGCGTCCGCGCCAGGCCAGCGCGGAGGCGGCGCCGGTCAGCCAGGTGGCCAGTACCGGCAGGGCGAGGGTGTCCGCGTTCAGCGGGGTCGGCGCGGTGCTGGTGAGGATCCGCGCCCCCGAGTGCAGGACCGCCTCCACGGTGGAACCGAGCACCCCGGTCCCCTCGCCGGGCACCCACACCGAGCACGCCGCCACCACCGCCAGCGGGAGCGGCAGCCCGGCCAGGACGGTGCGGAGCGCGCTCGTCCGGCGCCGCAGCAGCAGGGTCACCACGACGCTGAGCAGGGCGCAGGCGGGCAGCAGGACGTGGACCGGGGCGGGGTCCGCGTATCCGGGGGCGACGGCGACACCGCCCGCGGCGGCGGCCATGACCAGCCCCGCGACCACGGGGAGGCCGTCCGGGGACGGACCCGGCGGCGCGGGAGCGGCCGGAGCCTCCTCGGCGCGAGGTGGCGGTGTCAGCGTGACCACGGCGCCTCGTTCCATCGGTCGGCGAACCCGGCGGCGTCACCGGCGGTGAGCAGGGTGACGTCCGGGGGCGCGGTCGGGTGCTCCTCCGATCCGACGACGACGGCGATCAGGCCCGCGTAGCGGTCGCCGAGCCGCCCGAACGACCGCAGGTCCTCGGCGGTGAGCGCGCCGCTGACCAGGACCGCGGTGTCACCGGCGGGACGGGTGCGGGCCAGGAGCAGGGCGCGGTGCAGGTCGGCCCCCGGAGTGCTCCGGGCCTCGGAGAGCAGGTCGAGCAGCGGGGGCAGGCCGCCCGTGCTCTCCCTGCCCCTGCCGCTGGCCAGGCGCAGTTCGCAGTGCAGGGACGAGCGGACGGCGGTGGCCGCGATGGAGGCCGCCGCGCCGGCCACCTCGTCCAGGCGGGCCTCGCCGCCGGGTGTGGGGCGGTCGTCGACGATGACGCAGATCCGGGTCTGGGAGGTGTCGATGTACTCGCGCACGACGAGCTTGTCCAGCCGCGCGGAGCTGCGCCAGTGGACGTGGCGCAGGTCGTCGCCCGGCACGTAGTCGCGCAGGGTGTGGAAGGTCAGGGTGCCCGCGGGCGCGCCGTCCGCCGCGCCGTCGGGGTCGGCCACGCGGCCGATCGGGACCGCGCGCAGGTGCTCCCAGCGGGGGTGCACCCAGACGCGTTCGGTGCCGCCGTGGTCCCGGCGCAGCGAGGCCAGTCCCAGCGGGTCGGAGCGCCCGGCCCGCAGCGGCCCCAGTTCGACCACCCCGCGGCGCAGGGCCCCGATCCGGTAGTCGGAGCCGCCTGTGGCGCGCGCGGCCAGGGGGCGCAGCGGCACGGCGCGCTCGCCGTCCGAGCCGAGGACGCGCTCACTGACCTGCACGGAGCGCCGTCCGGTGTTGCTCGCCTCGACCCGCACGCGCACGGTGGCGCCGGGGGAGGTCCGGGTGGTGGACGCCGAGCGCTGGACGCGCACCGCGGCGGGGCGCCCCACCAGCAGCACCGCCACGGCGACCACGGTCACGGCGACGCCGCCGAGCAGCGCGATCTCCTGGTACTGGGACAGGACGCCGACCGCGAGCAGGAGCACGCCCGAGCAGGCGACCAGCCATCCCCGTGTCGTTGGCATCAGCGGCTCGCCGGGGCTCCCGGGTGGCGCGGCGGCGGCGCCGGGGTCTCCTTCAGGATCTCCTCCAGCACGTCGGCTCCGCCGCGTCCGCCGACCGAGGCCTCCGGGGACAGCACCAGGCGGTGCGCCCACACCGGCTGGGCCAGGAGTTTGACGTCCTCGGGCTCGACGAAGGGGCGGCCCGAGGTGAGCGCGAGCATCCTCATCGCCCGCACCATGGCCACCGTCGAGCGGGTGGACAGGCCCACGCCCAGCGCCGGGTGGACGCGGGTGGCGTGGGCGATGCGCAGGACGTACTCGTAGACCGAGTCCTGGACGTGCACCCGGTCCGCGGTACGCCGCATCAGGTCCATCCGCTCGGCGCCGGTGCTGGGCCGCAGGTCCTCGGGCGAGACGAGCCGGTCGCCGCGGATGATGGCGAGTTCGCTGGCGGGGTCCGCGTAGCCCAGGGAGAGCCGCATCAGGAACCGGTCCATCTGCGCCTCGGGCAGCCGGTAGGTGCCCGACATCTCCACCGGGTTCTGGGTCGCCACGACCAGGAACGGTGAGGGCACCTGGTGGCCCGCGCCGTCCACGGTGACCGTGCGCTCCTCCATGACCTCCAGCAGGGCCGCCTGGGTCTTGGGCGAGGCCCGGTTGATCTCGTCGGCGATGACGACGTTGGCGAAGACCGGGCCGGGGTGGAACTCGAACTCCCGCGTGGCCTGGTTGAAGACCGTGACGCCGGTGACGTCGGAGGGCAGCAGGTCCGGAGTGAACTGGATCCGCCGCCAGACGCCGTCCACGCTGGCGGCCATGGCGCGGGCGAGCGTGGTCTTGCCGGTGCCGGGGACGTCCTCCAGCAGGATGTGGCCCCGGGCGAGCATGGCGACCAGGGCCAGGCGTACGACCTCGGCCTTGCCGAGGACGGCCGACCCGACGGAGGCCGCGATCCCGTCGAACTCGTCCGCGAGGACCACCGCTTCGTCCGCCGTCACCGGTGCGGGCGGGCCGGAAAGGGCATGGGTGTTCACAGAGAGGGCGTCTTTCCGCGTGGGGTGGTGGGGTGGAGCTGCGCCGTCGTCGCCGACGGGCGGGGAGGGGGATCGGCGGGAGCGCGCGGGGCAGGCGCTCACCGGTGCGAAGATACCGTGGCCGCGGCGGGCCGCGCGCGGGCACCGACGGGACGGACCGCTCCCGGGGGGGGAGCGGTGCGGGGCTCGGGCCTCAGGCGGTCCCGGCGGCCGTCTGTCTCTGCTCCATCCTCGCGATGAGGCCGCTGGAGCCCGTGGACTGCGCGGCTCCGCCGGACTCGAAGACCCCGGCCAGCGTGCTCAGCAGTCCGGTGGCACCGCCGATGGCGGCGCCAGCGGCGCCCAGGACGGCCCCGCCCGCGCCGAAGGCCATGTTCCCGAGGCCCGAGAGTCCCTTGAGGCCGGCCTTGGCGCCGAGCTTGAGGCCGCCCAGGAGCGCCCCCTTGCCCAGGCCCTTCCAGCCGCCCTTCGACGCGAGCCAGGCGCCCCCGCGTTGACCGATGAAGGTCAGGGCTCTCTGTCCGGCTGCGCGGAGCGCTGTGCCCCCGAGGAGTGCGAGTGGGAGAGCCATGACGGGCCGTCCTTTCGGTTCGTGTGTGGTGTAGCGGGGTCGGGCGGTCACGCCATCATGCTCTCCGGCTCGTCGCCGGACGATCCCGGATCGATCCGGATCGCCCCCACGAAGACCGACCGGTAGTGCTCGGTCTCGATCGACACCTCGGTGATGGTCTTGCCCGTCGCCGGTGCGTGGATCATCATGCCGTCACCGGTGTACATCCCCATGTGGGACGGGGACTGCCCGGCGTAGTGGAAGTAGAGCAGGTCGCCCGCCTGCAGCTCGCCGACGTCGAGGGCCCCGTTCGCCACCACGCCGACCTGCGCCCCGTCCCAGGATGAGGCGGGGCCCCCGTCCTGCCACTGGGCGAAGGTGGTCCGGGGGATCGTGACGCCCACGGAGTTCCACGCGGCCATGACCAGGCCCGAGCAGTCGTAGGCGTCGGGTCCCGTGGCGGCCCACACGTAGGGTTTACCGATCTGGTCCCTGGCGAACTGCACCACGCTCCGGTGCCTGTCGCTGACGTCGCCCAGGAACGCGGCCTGGGAGGCCCCGCCCCCCTGCTCCTCGCAGTCCTGGCCGCCGCCACCGAAGGACGCGGCCTGGACGGTGAGGGAGGGCGATGTCGGGGCGATGCCGGAACCCCGGTAGTACTCGGCCACCTCCAGGACCTGCGCGACGTACCACCTGGCGGGGTTGTGCCTGTAGACCGTGCACTCGATGGGGTCCAGGTCCCCCCGTCCGCTCCCGCAGACGGAGGCGGACCCGTTGTCCCGGGCCTGCTGGGCGTAGTAGGCGAGCCGGAAGGCCCCCGAGGTGATGTTGTCCCACGGGTCCCAGACGTTGACCATCCCGTCGTCGTTGCCGTCGATGCCGAAGTAACGCGGGTTGGCGGGCATCTCGCCCACGTCGTAGTGCCAGCGGCGGTCCGCGACCGGTTCCTTGGGCTTGCCTCCCCACGCGTTGCCCGCGCTGCCGAGCCGGCCGCCGACCTGCCCCGTCCGCGGGTCCTGCACGCCGAACTGGACGATCCCGGCCGCGCCGTAGGGGTTGCGCTCGCCCTCGTTCAGGCCGGAGTGCCAGTTCGGGTCCGTGGAGACGTAGGCGCCGTTCTGGGTCTCGATCGCGCCGACCGCGGCGAGGAGCTCCCAGGGCAGGCCGTAGGCCTCAGCGGCGGTGCGGTGCGCCCGCAGGACGTTCTCGGGGACGTCCACCCGGACGGTCTTGGTGGAGGAGCCCTGTTCGCCGTGGGAGCTGATGGTGATCGTCTCGCGCGACGACGACGCGGACGCCTGGACCACACCCGTCGACGAGTCCGATCCGCCGAAGCCGCTCGCCGTGGCGCCGCCGGCCGGGCCGCACATGGTGGCGGCGTAGGCGATGCCGCCCATGACCGCGAGCGCCGTGACGCCCCCGCCCACGCGCGCGGCCCCGCTCGCGGCGCCCCGGTCGCCGTCGCGCCCGCGCCGGGGCAGGAGGAGTCCGCGCACCCGCGACCGCAGGCGCGCCGCGGCGTCGGAGACGGAGCGGACGCCGCTCATCCGGCCTCCCCGACGTTTCCGAGGGCCGCGCCCTGGAAGGCGTAGACGGCCCAGCCCTCACCCTCGGGCACCACGGTGACCGCGTACGCCACGGGCTCGTTCCCCCCGTCGTCCCCGGTGTCGGTCAGGAAGCGCGCCTCCACCTCGTAGATGACCGACCCGGTGCCGACGTTGCGGATCCCCGTGACCGTCGCCGACGCACTGGTCGGCTGGGGGTCCCGCGCGGTCGCGCTGTTCGGGGCGCCGAGGACGAGGTCCTCCACGGTGCCGAAGAACTCCTCCGAGACCATCGGGGAGAGGCGGTCGAGGCGCTCGTCCCCGCTCTCGTCGGGGACGACCTCGCTGTAGGCCGCGACGAAGTCCCGCGCGGTCTCGGCTCCGCTCCGGAGCTGCTCCTCCGAGTACGGCATCAGGGACATGACGTCGCCGAGGTCCCCTGCACCGGCCGCGGAGGGCTCCCCGTTCCCGCCCGGCGAGGAGGCGGGAGGGTCCTCCCCGCCGCCCGATCCCGGGAGGAGCTGGAACCCCAGGAACAGGAGGGCGACGACCAGGCCTCCCACGATCGCGAACACGATCGTCTTCTCCCGCGAACCGCCGGCGAAGTCGCTCATGAAGGACCCGCTGTTCTGATCATGGGCACCCACTAGCAGGGAACGTGGACAGGAATCACCCATCCATACCCGCAGGAATATCGGCGGCGCAATAGGGACAGGAAAAACATGAAAACCACGAAGAGTGATACTTCATAACGTTTCGGAGAACCATCCGCGAAGACGGGGCACACAAAAGCCGAAGGTCCCGAATGGACGCCGGAACACCGAACCGCCATTGAGCACGAGTTATGACGCAGAAGAGCCGCGTGGTTCTCCTGAGTCAGCGAGAACATCAAGGGTTTATTCGCTTTTCAGATTCCCCTCGGGCCACAAGATGACTCAAAGTAGTCGACATGGGAGCGGTCACCTGGTCGGATTCGGCGCGGCACGGTATATATAGCCTGCTGTTCGACCCCCGCCCCGGCCAGGCAGCGCCACCGTTCCTCCCGCGTGTCCGCGGCTTCCCCACGGCGCGCGGAAAGGCCCTGGGCGCCCGGCGGGCGGAAGGCGGAGGAGCCGGCCCCCGAGGGCTCGGCCGTGCGCGACGTCCGGCCCCGGAAGCGGTGGGGACCAGGAACCGCGCGGTTCCCCGCAGGGAACCGGCGCTCTCACGACGCGGACGAGGGGAAGCCATGAGGAGGCGACGGACCGACACGGGCGGCGGGCACGGCCCGTCGGCCGGGGCGCCACCGGACGGGGCGCTGCCGGACTGGGCCAGGGAGATGGTCGTGCTCGGCTGCCACGGAGGCGCGGGAACCACCACGCTCCGGGTGCTGCTGGACACGCCCTGGGACCTGGGCGCCTACTCGTCCGACAGGGGCGCGATCGGCGCCTTCGGCCGTCCCCTGGTCCTCGTCTGCGGCAACAGCGTCGCCTCGACGGCACGGGCCGCGGAGGTCATCGACGTCCTGGAGCACAACGGTCTGCGCGCGGCGGCCCTGGTGGCGGTGGCGGACGGCGCCGGCCCCGAGCCACCCGAGTCCTCGGCGCGGCTGCGCCTGGTACGGGACCGGGTCGGACGACTGGTCCGGTTCCCCTTCGTCGCGGGTCTGCGCTACGTGGACGCCGCCGACGCGGACCAGGTGAGACTGCCCAAGAGGGCGCAACGGACTCTGGACGAGATCAGGAACGCGTGCCACAGCGCGGCGAGCGAGACCCTGGCGCGCCAGGCCTCAGGGTGAGGAGAACTGATACGCATGGACGGATTTCTGTACGCCGCGAGCGATGTGGCCAGCCACATGGCCGTCCTCCCCATGGACAGCTTCGACTGGTCGAACAACCCGGAGCTTCCGGGCTTCAACGGCAGCGCCAACCCCATCCAGCAGATCATCAACTGGGGTCAGGGCATCATCGTCGTGATCGGGATCATCGGCATCCTCTTCGCCGCGGGCAAGATGGCGATCGGCAAGTTCGGCCGGTCCGACCTCGCCGCGGACGGCGTCGGCGGGCTGGTCTGGACGATCATGGGCATCTCCCTGATGCTCGTCGCCATCCCGGTCATCCGGACGGTCGCCGACGTGGCGGGCGGATGACGCTCGCCGCGCTCCTGCCCTCGGCGGCGGACGCCGTCCAGCTGGGCGCGCTGCTCCCGGCCGAGGTGCGGTGGGATCCCGTCCCGCAGCTGCCCGAGTGGGGCCGGTGGAGCGGCCAGTCCGACGCGGACCCGATCGAACGGTTCCTCGGGCTGGCGCAGGGGGTGATCGTCGTCCTCGGGGTCATCGGCATCCTCTACTCCGCCGCGAAGATGGCGGTCGGGAAGCTGGGGCGGTCCGAGATCGCCGCGGACGGGGTCGGCGGCGTCGTGTGGACCATCATGGGGGTCTCCCTCATGCTGGTCGCCATTTCCGTCGTCACCACGCTGGCGGGGGTCTGAACGAACCGGAGGAGGGGGGCAGGGGGACATGGTGCCGTGGGAACGGACGGGCGGGGCCGCACAGGCCTCGCTGGCCCTGCAGAGCTTCGAGACCAGCGGGAACAACCTCCTCGGCTACGTCGCCGGTCTGGGCGTCGTCCTGGGCGTCCTCGCGCTGATCATCATCGGCGGACGCATGATCCACGCCAACTTCACCGGCGACCCCTGGATCGCCGCGCGCGGTATGGCCGAACTCCCGTACGTCGTCCTGGCCGTCGTGCTGATCGCCGGGTCCGGCGGTCTGACCGCGATGCTCTTCGAGGGCTCCCTGCACCATCCCGAGGAGGACGTCTCCACCAGCATCCAGGCGCTGGTGGAGGAGCAGGCCGCCAACGAGCGCGAGGCCGCCGACTGCGAAGCCGCCCTCCAGTCCGAGAACGGCACCTACCTCTGCCCCGACGACGACGGGTGGGAGCAACTCGCCAACACGGTTCCCCTCTCCGGCGACAAGGACCCGAGGTGCACACGGGATGGCGCGGAGGACTGCTACGAGTACTGCTACACCAACGGCAGTCGGATATGGACCGGGCAGGAGGAGACCGGTTTCTGGGGTTCCCCGTGCAGCGACAGTGACTACATCGAACAGATGGAGAGCGCGTCGTGGATCTGGAGCGAATACCACTGCGCGAACCTCAATGAGGAATTGTGGAACAGGCTCGACGCCTGCCCGGACGCCCCCGACAGGGACGATATCCCGGACGACCTACTCAGAGGATCCCGGGAGAAAACGACCATCTACAGGTACTACATCTGCGAGAACTTTCCGGAGTGGGTGGCGGCCAACTCGGACGTGGAGGTGGACCACGGCGGCCCAGGAGACTCCAGCAGAAACCCGGTCTCGGCGGACTACTGCGACACCCGCTACAAGAATTAGTCACTGAACGCTCCACAAAAAACGGATCCGGAGGAGGTGGAAGGAATGAATGGCGGAAACGTCGACGGCTGGGTGACGGAGAGCCTCCAGGGAATCATCGAGCGCATGTTCGATCTCCTCATCTACAGCGGCGCGTCGAGCCCCGTCTACAACGCGGACCGCCGGGGAGAGGGACGCCTCAACCTCCAGATGGACCAGGGCGTCCTGCAGCTCCAGGACGTCTTCAACCCGCTGGTCCTGTTCCTGGCCACGCTGGGCATCCTGCTGGCGGCCATCCGCCTGCTGTGGACCCGGCGCCTCGACCCCATGCTGGACCTGATCCGCGGTCTGCTGACGGTCATCGTCGTCACCTTCGGCGGGCTCTTCCTCATCTACGTCCTGCGGCAGTTCAGTTTCGGGCTCACCAACATGGTGCTCACCACCGGGACGTACGGGGACCAGACCAGCTTCCTGGAGTCCGCGCAGAGCGTCTATCCGAGCATCATGCGCGTGGGCGTCGACGGCGCCGACCTCGGGTTCGCGGACAACGAGGTCGCCCGCGGGGCCGTGACCTCGCTGGTCGGACTCGCGGTGATCCTCGGGCTGATCGCGCAGATGATCGTCCTCGCCCTCCTGGAGGCGATCACCTACCTCATCGCCTGCCTGCTGCCCCTGGCCGCGGCCAGCAGCATGGTCCCGAACCTGAAGATCTTCCCGAAGGTCATCGGGTGGCTGTTCGCCTGCTTCCTGTACAAGCCCCTCCTGCTGATGATCTACCTGGTCGGGCTCGTCGTCCTCGCGAGCGCGGGCCCCGACGGGGACGACCTGCTCAGGTACCTCACCGGAGCGGCGGTCATGCTCCTGGCCACCGGCGCGCTCCCCGTCCTCATGAAGCTCATGAGCTCGGGGAGCGTGTGGATGATGGCGCTGGCCGCGGGCGGCCTCAACTCCGTCACCGGCGGCGGTGGCGGCGGTGGAGGAGGCGGGAACAGCGGCGGCGGGGACTCCGCCGGCTCCCAGAGCAGCGCGGGCTCCGCCGACAGCGGTACCGGCAACGCCCAGCAGGCGGCGGCCGGGGCCAACGAGCGCGCCGCGGGCGTGGCGCGCAACCTCGACGAGGGCGGGCCGGTCCCGGGCGGCGACGCGGGCTCCGCGGCGGCGGTGAGCGCGGCCGGCACCGGCTCGGGGGCCGCGGCCACGTCGGCCCTCGGAACGCAGACCGGGCAGTTCTCCGACCCGGGCGGAACCGGCGCCGGAGGCGCCGACGGGACCGTGGACTCCGCCGGGGGCACGGTCGGCGGCTCCGGCGGCGGCGCGGACGCGGCGGCCTCCGGGGCGACGGAGTCCGTGAGTTCGACGGTCAGCGGCTCGGACCAGTCCTACAGCCAGACGACCGCGTCCGGAGCGGACGAGGTCTCCGGGGGCGGTTCGGCCTCCGGAGCCGACGCCGGAGGCGCGGCGCCGGGCGCCGACGCGCCGGGCGGCGCGGCCACGGCCTCGGACGGAGGCGGCCCGGCCGCCGTCGGGGGCGGGTCGGCGCCCGCCCCGGAGGGGGCGTCCGGAGCGCAGTTCGCCGACGGAGCAGACGGAAGGATGGTCTAGGTGGTTCGCACGTACGGAGGTTGGCGCCGCCGACGCAGCATCGGGCTGTTCGGGCTGGGGCTCAACGCCACCCTCGTCCTGCTGGGCGGCCTCGTCGTGCTGATGCTGTCCGGCATGTTCGCGCCCCGGTTGGCCCTCTACATCCTGCCCGTCATGACGGTGGCCTTCCTGCTCGCCGCCGTGCCGGTCCAGGGCGAGTCGGTGCTCAGCTTCCTGCTGACGCGTCTGCGGTGGTGGTGGGCCAAGGTCCTCGGGCACACCCGCTACCGGGCCGGTGTGATGGTCGAGCACCCGCGGGCCTTCCAGCTGCCGGGGGTCCTGGCGCCCGTCACCCTGCTCTCCTGCGAGGACGGCAGGGGCGGCCGGTTCGGCCTGGCCTGGAACCGGCGGCTCGGGCACATGACCGCGACCGTCCTGGTCTCGTCCAACTCCGTGTGGCTGGCGGAGCCCTCCGACGTCGACACGTGGGTGGCCAACTGGCACCAGTGGCTGGCCTCGCTCGGCTACATGCCGTGGATCCAGTGGGTCACCGTGACCGTCGAGTCCCGGCCCGCCCCCGGAAGCGCGCTGCGCGGCAGCGTCGAGGCCGACATCGACCCGCAGTCCCCCCTGGCCGCCCGGAAGATCATGCGCGACCTCGTGCTGAACGCCCCCTCGGTCAGCGCCCAGGTGGAGACCCGGATCAGCCTCACCTACGATCCGCGCAAGTTCCCGGTGGCGCCCAAGGACCGCATGCAGGCGGCGGTCGAGATCAGCGGCTACCTCAACCAGATCGAGACCAGCCTCGCCAGCACGGGCGTGTCGGTCCTGGGCCGGGCCACCCCGGAACAGCTCGTCGCCATGGTGCGCACCGCCTACGACCCGACCGTGGTCAACGACCTCAGCTCCATGTTGAACGACAAGCCCCAGGACATCGGGACCGTCGACTGGACGGACGCCACGCCCGTCGAGGCCGAGGTGCACCACGACCGCTACACCCACGACAGCGGCACGAGCGTCTCGTGGATCTGGCAGGAGGCGCCGCGCACCCACGTGACCAGCACGGTGCTCGCCGAACTGCTCTCGCCCACCCGGTGGGTCAAGAGGACCACGCTGCTGTTCCGGCCCTGGCCCGCCGCGGCGGCCGCGCGCGCCCTGGAGCAGCAGAACGCCGCCGCCCAGTACAAGAGCGAACTGTCCGCCCGAGTGCGCCACAGGGTGAGCGCGCGCGACCGCCAGGACGTCGCCTACGCCCAGCAGGCGGCCCAGGAGGAGACGCGCGGTGCGGGGCTGGTGCAGGTGAGCCTGTACACGACGGCGACCGTCGACGACGAGGAGCGGCTGAAGCAGGCGGTCGCGCACACCGAGTCCGCCGCCGAGACCTCGCGGATCCGGCTGCGCCGCGCCTGGGGCAGTCAGGACGTCGCGTTCGCCACGACCCTGCCCCTCGGGGTGTGTCCGCCGTTCCTCATTCAGCGCGGCATGGGTTAGGGAGAGGGAGCACCGATGGCGATCATCGACCGGCAGAGCCGCCGTGAGGAGCGCCGCCAGCAGCGGGCGGAGCGCCGACGCCTCAAGCAGAAGCGGGAGAGCCAGGAGCAGGCGAGACGGCCGGACCGCTCGCGGGAGGGGGACCGGGAGGTCGTCGCCCCCCTGCTCGGCTGGCGGCACCGGGGAGGCGGGGCCTCGCCGAACATCCCCAACGCGGTCGAGTACCAGGCGACCACCGCCCAGGCGTGCGGGCTGTTCCCGTTCGTCACCAGCAGCAAGCCGCCGTCGGTCGGCACGCCGATCGGCCGCGACCTCCTCTCCGGGGAGGCGGTCTGCCTCGACCCGATGGCGTGGCTGAGGGCCGGTCTGATCACCAACCCCGGCTGCTTCGTGCTGGGGCAGCCGGGCACCGGCAAGTCCACGTTCGTCAAGCGGCTGGTCACCGGGGCGGTGGCCTTCGGCTCCCAGGCCATCATCCTGGGCGACACCAAGCCCGACTACACCGACCTGATCCAGCACCTGGGCGGCCAGGTCATCCGCATCGGGCGCGGCCTGGACCGGATCAACCCGCTCGACGCCGGACCGCTGGGGGCGGTCATGGACCGGCTGTCGCAGGTGGAGCGGGAGAAACTGCGCTGGGAGGTCCGCTCCCGGCGCATCTCGCTGCTGATGGCCCTGTGCACCCTGGTCCGCGAGGGCAGGATCGGCAACGCCGAGGAGGTCGTCCTCGGCGCCGCGGTGGACCTGCTCGACGAACGGCTCGCCGGTCGCCAGCCCACGGTCGTGGACGTGCTCAACGTGGTGGAGGAGGGCCCGGACTCGCTGCGCTCGTTCGCCCGCGCCGACACCAGGGACTCGTACGACAAGCGCGTGGACGACCTGGTCTTCACGCTCCGCCTGCTGTGCACCGGCTCCCTGGCGGGGGTCTTCGACGCCGAGACCACCAGACCCCTCGACATGGAGGCGCCGGGGATCAGCGTCGACATCTCCCGGGTCGGAGCCGCCGGGGACAAGCTGCTGACCGCGGCGATGCTGTGCACGTGGAGCTACGGGTTCGGCATGGTGGACGCGGCGGCCGTGCTCTCCGACCTCGGCCTCATCCGGCGCCGCTCCTACATCGGCGTGATGGACGAGCTGTGGCGCGCCCTGCGCGGCGCTCCGGGCCTGGTGGAGTTCGCCGACTCCCTCACCCGGCTCAACAGGTCCAAGGGCATGTCGTCGGTCATGGTGACCCACTCCCTCAACGACCTGGAGGCCCTGGCCACCGAGGAGGACCGGGCCAAGGCGCGGGGCTTCGTGGACCGCTCCGCCATCACCGTCCTGGCCGGGCTGCCGCCGCGCGAACTCGCCTCGGTCAACCGGATCACCCCGATGACCGCCCCCGAGCAGGGTCTGGTGGCGTCGTGGTCGTCCCCGGACTCCTGGCAACCCGGAGCGCGCCACCCCGGGCGCGGGAAGTACCTGATCAAGACGGGTGCGGAGCGCCTGGGGATCCCGGTGCAGATGACGCTCACCCGGGACGAACTCGTCCTGTACGACACCGACCAGGCGATCCGGGGGGAGTGAGGCGGCCATGGCACGGCGCAGACCCACGTACCAGGTGCGCGGCGGAGCGGCGGCGGCCGGAGCCCCGCCGCTGCTCGTGCTGCTCGCCCTGTGGGGCCTGGTGGCCCTGTTCTTCCTCTTCTGGCTGTCGGCGCGGCTCGTGGCCGCCGTCACCGGGGGCGCGGTCGGCGAGTTCGGCCCGATGTGGGCGTACTCGCTGCTCGTGTGGGACACCGGGGCGACGTGGCCGGGCACTCCGAGCGCCCCGGTCGCCGTGGTGTTCTCCGTCCTGGCCACGGCGGCGGTCAGCGCCCTTTCGTGGATCCTGGTCCGGGTCAGGAACGCGCTGTACGGGCAGTCCGACGCGGTCGCCGCCCTGAACAGGAACAACGAGACGATCGCCGAGCTGGCCCGCCCCGAGGCCGCGGAGAAGGCGGTCCGGTTGCGCAGGCGTTCGCTGCGCGGCATCAGGGGCAGGACGCTGGCCGACGCCGACGTCGGCCTGGTCATCGGCGACGTGCGGGGGTCGGGCAGGCGCGACGGGCCCCGGCTGTTCGCGTCGTGGGAGGACACCGTCCTCGCCTACATGGCGCCCCGCGCGGGCAAGACCACGGCGATGGCCATCCCCTACATCCTGGACGCGCCCGGTCCGGCGCTGGCCACCAGCAACAAGGCCGACGTCTGGTCGGCCACGGCGAAGATCCGGGAGCACGCCACCGGCGACCGGGTCTGGCTGTTCGACCCCCAGCACATCACCCACCAGGAGCAGGACTTCTGGTGGAACCCGCTGGCCGGCGTGCGCAGCGTCGAGGACGCCTACCGGCTCGCCGGGCACTTCGTCCTCACCATCGACGACGACTCCAAGAAGGACATGTGGGGTCCGGCGGCCCGCGCCCTGCTCTCCCAGCTCACGCTCGCCGCGGCGCTCGGGGGCGAGTCGCTGGCCAAGGTCGGGGAGTGGCTGCACGACACCAAGCTGCCCCAACCGGTGGACCTCCTCTTCGAGCACGGGTTCACGGCCTACGCCGAGGCCCTGCGCGAGACGCAGAACATCGTCGCCGAGACGCGTGACGGCATCTACACGACCGCCCGCACCGCCGCCCGCTGTCTGGACGACCCCGAGATCATGGCGTGGGTGACCCCGCCGGACGGCCCGGCGTACCACGAGTTCGACCCGCGCTCCTTCGTCACCACCAAGCAGACGCTCCACCTGCTCAGCAAGTCCCGCGCCGCCGCGGCCCCGCTCATCGCCGCCCTCACCGACGCGGTCTTCATCGCGGGAGAGGAGGCGTCGGAGGGGCAGGGCGGCAGGCTCGACCCGCCGCTGGTGGCCGTGCTGGACGAGGCCGCCAACATCTGCAAGATCGCCGACCTGCCCGACATGTACTCCCACCTGGGATCGCGCGGCATCGTCCCGGTCACCATCCTCCAGAGCTACCGGCAGGGGGTGCGGGTCTGGACCGAGAACGGCATGGAGGCCATGTGGTCCGCCGCCACGGTGAAGGTGTTCGGCGCCGGGCTCGACGACCACAAGATCGTGGACGCGCTGTCCAAGCTGATCGGCCAGCACGACATCTCCACCACGTCGTTCAGCTACGGCGAGGGCAAGGGCAACCACTCCGTCCAGCTCCGGCGCCAGGAGATCATGCAGGGCTCCGACATCCGCAGGATCGACAAGGGCGAGTGCCTGCTCTTCGCCACGGCCGCCCAGCCCACGATCCTGCGGATGCGCCCCTGGTACCGGACCGACAGGGCCAGGATCGTCTCCGCCGCGATCAAGGAGGCCGAGGAGCGGATCACCACCAGGGCCCGCGTGCGCTACGACGCGCCCCGCGGAAGGTGAACCACCACCGCGGACCCTCGCCTCGTACGACCCGACCCGCAAGGAGGACGACCATGGCCAGCCCCCCGGCCACCGCCGCGGCGCCCCCGGCTCCGCCCCCGCCGCAGGTGGGGAACGTGCCCGCGGAACCCGCCGCGCGCGCCGCCCCCGACGCCCACTCCCGGCGCTTCCTGTCCCCGGGCGGTCCCGGCGTGCCCGGGGCGCCGAGCGGGCAGGGCGACGTCGTCTCGGAGGCGGTGGGCGGGCTCGTCTGGCTGGCCAGGACCGCGGGGCGGATCCAGGACCTCCTGGCGCGCATGGCCCTCGGCCTCCTCGACTTCGCGGCGGCGCTGCTCAACCGGTGGGTGCTGCGTCCGCTCCGGCGGGCCGCGGGCCGTTCCCTGCGCGGGCGCCTCAGGCGGGGCCGCGTCCGGATCCGGACCAGGGTCAGGGCACGGCGGGCGAGGGCCGCACTCACCAAGGCGAAGGCGGGCCTGGCGCTGAGGACTGTCCGCGGCCGCGCCGCCGCCATGGTGCGCTCGGCGGAGCGGATGAGCGCGCTCATGACCCACCAGGCGGCGGTACGGGCCGGGGCGGACGTGGCCGCGGCACAGGCCAGGCGCGGCACGCGCGTCGCCCGGGCCCGGGATCGCGCCGACCGCGTGGTGGCCCAGGCGAGGCGGACAGGGGACGCCGGTGTCCGGCGTGCGGAGTGGCAGCGGGAGAGGCTGGTCAGGGACGCGGCCGGGAGGGGACCCGTCGCGGAGAGGGACGCGAGGAACCGGGGGGACGCCCTGGTCCGGCGGGCGGAGGACGCCCGCACCCGACGCGTGAGCCGGGCCGGGACCCGGGCCGACCAGCACGTCGTCGGCGCGGTGCGGGCGGGCGACGCGGACGTGCGGGCGACGGCCCTGGCGGGCGCGGCACGGATCGCCGCCGTGGCACGGCAGGGCGACCTCCTGGTGCGGGCGGCCGGGGACCGCGCGGACCGCGCCGTCCGGGCGGCCGAGTCGGCGCACGGCACCTACGTGGACCAGGTGGACCGGCGGGTGGAGGACCTGAGGGGGCTCACCAGGAGGGACGTGCCGAGGAAGGACGCCCGTCAGCTCCTGAGGTGGAACGCGGCCAAGGGGACCGTCCAGCGGCGGCGGTTCAACGAGAGGATGGCCGCCGCCGACGGCCTCGTGAACCCGGCGGCGGTGGGCGCCCGGGCGGGCGGCGCACCGGGGACGGCCGCGGGCCCTGCCTCCCCCTCCGCCGCGCCGCCGACCGCACCGCGGACCGGATCCCCCGCCCTGCGCGGCCCGCGGGGCTGGAGGAGCGCCTGGAACTCGCGGCGCCGGGGCGCCGCCACCGGCCCCGCCCCGTCCCACCTGCGGCGGGGCGGCCGGAGCACCCCCAAGGGCAGGGCCGCCACGTGAGCGCACAGAACACCTGGAGGAACCTATGAGCTCCAAGCGGGTGAAGGGCGGGCTCACCGGCCGGAAGGCCGACGAGCGCAGCCGCAACCGCCAACGCCTCGCCGACCTCGTGCGGGCCTCGGGCGCGGAGTCCGGCGGTGGCGGCGGGGAGAGGGACATCACCGAGGCCCTGCTCCTGGCCGCGATGCACACGCCCTTCGGGCGCGGCGGCCTCAGCAACTCGGGGGACCTCTCCAGGGCCGCCCTCCACCACGCCCTGCGCAGGAGGAGCGGCCAGAGCAGGGCGGAGGGGTTCTTCGCCGAGGAGCACGTCGGGTACTCGCCCAACATCGCCGTGGCGGGCCTGGGCCTGGCGCGCCAGGCCGACCCGCGGGTGGTCTCCCAGGTCCTGGGCGTCGACGTCCAGCGGGTCCACGACCACCAGCGCGACCTGCGCGTCCAGGACGTGGACCGGGTCCTGCGCGCCGACTACCACACCGGGCGGATCGAGCGGGCGGCGCGCACCAGCATGCAGCTCCTGGACCCGGTCCCGGACACGCCCCCCGAGCACCGGTGGCGCCGGGGGCTCGACGAGAACCTCGACGTCAGCCGGATGAACGCCCGTGAACTGGCGCTGAACTGGCTGAGCGCGGCCAACTCCAACGAGCCGGGCGCGCGGGAGGTGCAGGAGAGGTTCTTCGGCGAACTGGCCCGGAAGCACCCGCAGCTCGCGGAGTCCATCGAGCGGGGCATGGTGCGGGATCCGGGATTCACCGGCCGGACCGACTCCGCGCGGATCGACGCCAACTCGGTCATGGCGGGCGCCTCCTGGCAGGCCGACGGCCGCCCCATGGAGACGATGGAGGAGTACTGGGCCAAGGCCGTGCCCTGGTTCAAGGACGCCCGGGCCGACCTGAACAGGCTCCGGGACACCGCCGAGTCGGTGTTCACCGCGTCCCTGGACGGCAGGGTCCCCGCCGCCGTCGGGAACGAGCTGGTCCGCAACGCGGCTGGGAACAGGGCCCTGCCCGGGTTCGCGCGGGACTACCGCGAGGGCAGGGAGTTGGCGGGTACGCGCGCCGACAGGGGCGGGGCCGAGGTGTTCGTCCAGGGGGAGGCCTTCCTCCACGCGCTCGACAAGGCGCGCGGCGCCCCGCTGAACGAGGGACCGCGCGACCGGGCCGGGGCGATCGCCGCGGGCAACGCGGCCAAGGCGGAGCTGCGCGCGCACGACGCCACGAGGGCCGCGGACCCTCGCCTGGTCCTGGGCGACTCCCGGCTCCCCGGGGACAGGGGGCAGCTGGACTCGGCCCTGACCGCGAACGGCCGGGCGGTCGTGCGTCCCCAGGAGCTGGGGCGGCACGAGCGGCAGGGGACCCGGGCGGGCAACGACCGGACCCGCCGGACCAGGCAGGACTGGGCGGACCGGACGGCGCGCGCCGCCGTCAACGACCCCGCCCGGCGGCTGCCGCGACAGCGCGGGGAGCAGCGGGCCGCGGTGAGGCGGCTGACGGCGCGGACGGCCCTGCGCCGCCAGGAGCGCAGTTCGATCAACACCACGCGCACCCGGACCGGCCGCGGCGCGTGACCGACCGAGGCGCGTGACCGACCCCGGCCACGCGCTCCCCGCACGCCCGCGACGGCCCCGGGGACCCCACGACGACCACGAACGCGAAGAGGGACGACGCCGACCATGAGCACCCGACACGACAGGCAGGACGTGGACTCCCCGGAGGAGGAGTGGGGGGACCCCGCAGTGCGCGCGGCCCTCGCCACCGAGGCGCCCGACGTCGACGCGGCCGTCGCCGGAGTGGACGGCGGCGACCCGGAGGGGGCGGACGAACCGGCCCCGGAGCCGGTGTTCAAGAACGTCGAGGAGTTCGTACGCCTGCGCTTCCTCCCGGTCTACATCCGCCCCGAGGGCGGCCAGTTCCGCTGGTGCAAGGAGTGGTGGCGCCACGCCGAGGCGGTCTCGCGCTTCCAGGCGCTGTGGCACGCCTGGGAGGTGCTGCGCTGGGAGGCGGGCACCGGGATGGCCGTCTGGTACCGCGACCACCTCGACTTCCAGATGGGCATCCTGCTCGGCGACAACGGCCCGTTCCGCGAGTGCACCTCGCGGCGCCACCAGGACCCGCGCCCGCTGCCCGCCGACCCCGCCCCGGACGGGTGGTTCGAGGACGAGTGGTGACCCCGCCCGGGGGTCCGTGACCGGGTGCGGAGGGGGTTCGCCGGGGTGTCCCGCGGACCCCCTCCGCCGTGGTCGGCCAGTGTTCACCCGGGCGTCACCGCACGGATCCCGGCGGGCGCGGGGTCCGTACCCCCGCCCCGGTAGACAGGTCCTGCCCGCCGGGCGGCGCGGCGAGGCGGACCTGAGAGGCGCGCGGTTGGACCCCCTGCAAGTGGCGTTGACGATCGGCGGCGCCCTCATCGGCGCGAGCAGCCTCCTCGTCGCCTCGGTCGCGCTCGGCGCCCGCTGGGAGGGGCGCGGCGAGGCGGACCGCGAGCTCGCGGAGGCCAAGCGCTACGACCTGGCGGTGTCGCGGGACCCGCGCGTGGTCGAGGCCGCGGCGCTCCGGGCGACCCTGGACGCCTACCGTTCCGCGGACAGCGCCGTGCGCAAGGAGCTGGAGGGGGCCGAGCAGACGGTCAGGCGGTCCGAGAAGGAGGCCGTCGCCCGCGAGAAGCGGGTCCAGGCCCACTTCGAGAAGCTGGGTGACACGGAGCGGGCCGTGGACCGGCTGCTGCGGCTCAACCGGCCCGGGGGCGTGCGCGCGGCCCTGCGCGGCGCGCGCCGCGGCGCCGCGAGGCCGTTCCGGAGCTCGCCCGCGCCCAGCCCGAAGAGGGAGACGGGCAGGGGGGCGCGCACGTGACCGCCGCCGTGGTGATCGCGCTGGCCGCGGTCCTGCTCGCCGCCGCGCGCTGGGGGCTGAACCGCCGCCACACGGCCCAGGGGGTGTACCCGCCCGAGGGCCTGACGGAGGACGCCCTGCTGGCGGACGCCGACCGGGCGCTGGCGCGTGCGAGGGACCTCGGCGCGTCCACGGGGCACCTGTGGGCGTGGCGCGACCTGCTGTCCGACACCGCCGCGCGGATGTCGGAGGCGGCCGCGGAGGACGGGTCGCCGGAGCGCCTCGACGGGCTCCGGCGCGACCTCGACGCGGCTGAGGGGCGGATCCGGGCGGCTCTGGCCGACCTCGACCCGCCCCGTGCCGAGGATCCGGCCCCGTCCGGAACGGACTCCGCGGGGAGGAACCCGTGGAGTGGATGATCGCGGCCGGGGCGGTGCTGGGCTCCCTGCTCGTGACCGCCTCCCTCGTGTTCCGCAGGAGCCTGGCGAAGGCGCGCCGGGGCGGTCGGGCCCACGTGGAGCACGTCAGGGCGGAGGCGGAGCGGATCCGCACCGCGGCCAACCAGCGCCTGCGCGAGGCCGAGACGGCGCTGCCGAGGCTGCGGGTGGAGGCCGAGGGCGCGAGGAGGGCCGGGACCCTGCACCGCGACGCCGAGGACCTGCTGACACGGCAGTCGGCGGCGAACGAGACGGCCCGGCGGGCGGCGCAGTCCTTCAACACCGCCCTCGACCGGCACCGGGAGCTGCTCCGCTCCCTCGAGGAGGCCGGGCTGCTCCGCGACACCGGCGAGGGACCGACGATCGACACGGGACGCCTGCGCCCCGCGGCGCGGGAGACGGGCGCCTCACTGGGGCGCCACCTCCAGGAGCTGGAGTGGTACCGGGTCAACGGCCAGAAGGACGGGATCAGCGGTCCGCTGAACACCCCGGCGTTCACCGAGGAGCAGGCCGCGTCCCTCGGGGGGAGCCTGGACCGGGCGGGCCGCGTCGACGAGGAGCGGATCCGCGAGCTCACCCGGAAGGCGGCGTCCGGACACGACCTGCTCGCTCAGGCCCCGGGCAACCTGGCCGAGGCGGTGCGGGAGCGCAAGGGGCTGTCGCAGCGCATCGACGCCGCGAGGGTCCGCCGGACGGGCGGACGGGCCCCGGGCCGGAAGCTGTGAGACGTGGAGGAGGGAGCGGTCATGGGTGCTCTGGACACCGGTGACGTGGTCACGCTGCTGGCCGCCGTCGTGGCCGTGGCCGTCTGTGTCCGGGTCGGCGCGGAGTCGGTCCGGCGGGTTCGGGGCCACCGGTTCGACCATCCGTCGGCGCTGCTCGACATGGAGGGGCAGGAGGGGGAGCACGCGCTGCGGCGCGGTTTCCTGGAGCGCCGGTACGCGCTGGTGGAGACGGCCGGGGCGCGTGTGCGCGGGCGCGTCCGCCCGGGAGCGCCCGGGGCGGCGGGCGACGGCCTGCCCGATCCGGTGCGGGTGGTCGACGACCTCGACCGGGACCTCGCCCGGCTGGAAGCCGAGGAGGGACGGGCGGTCGAGCGGTCGCGCGCAGCCATCGCCGAGCGCCGGGAGCGTGCGGACCGGGCACGGTCCACCGCGCGGCTGCTGGACCTCGTGTGCGCCGGGGCCGCCGTGCTCCTCGCGGGCGCGGCGGTGGGCACGGCGGTCGCGGCGGTGCTCTGAGCGGATCGGGTTCCCGCCCCCTTCCACCCGGGGAGGGGGTGCGGTGCCGGGTCGGCACCACACCCCCGGGAAGGGGGACCGGGGTCCGGGGCGGTCAGACCCCGGCGGGGTTCCCCCTGAGGCGGTCCATGTCCTCCTGCTCCCAGCACTCCACGCCCGTGAGGTCGGGCATGAGGTCCTTGGTGAACAGCGGGTCCCTGCCCTGCTTGCGCTGGCCGACGAAGTCGCGCAGCAGCCGGCAGGCGATCGGCGCGAGGAGGGCGAGCGCGGCGAGGTTGACCACGGCCATGACGCCCATCGTGACGTCGGCCAGGCTCCAGACCAGGCCGCCGGAGCCGATGGCTCCGAGGAAGGTCACCACGATGACCAGCACCCGGAAGGCGGTCGTGGCCTGGGGGCTCTTGGTCAGGTAGCCGATGTTGGCCTCGCCGTAGAAGGTGTTGCCGAGCACCGAGGTGAAGGCCACCAGCAGGATGATCAGCGTGAGCAGGTGCAGCGCCCAGGGGCCGAGGTTGGTTTCCAGGGCGTTCTGGGTCAGCGTCGGACCGGCCTCGGCGGTGTAGCTGGGGTCGGACAGCAGGATGATGAACGCCGTGGTCGAGCAGACGACGAGGGTGTCGAAGTACACGCCCAGGGTCTGCACGAGGCCCTGCTTGACGGGGTGGCTCACCGCTGCGCTGGCGGCGGCGTTGGGCGCCGAGCCCAGACCGGCCTCGTTGGAGAACATCCCGCGCCGCATCCCCTGCACGATCGCGGTGCCGATGCCGCCCGCGGCGATCTCGCGCAGACCGAAGGCGTGCGTGACGATGTCGACGACCATCGCGGGGATCTGGCCGATGTTCATCACGATGACGACCAGGCCCATGAGGATGTAGACGCCCGCCATGACGGGGACCAGCGCCGTGGCGGCCTGGGCGATGCGCCGGGCGCCGCCGAAGATGAGCACGGCGGTGCACACGGCCAGCACCGCGCCCACGGCGTAGGCGAGCCAGCCCGGCGCGGTCTCGGCGCCCGAGGCGGTGGAGACCGAGTTGGCGATCGCGGCGGAGATCGTGTTGCTCTGCACGCTCGTGAACACGAAGCCGAACGTGAAGGTGATGACGACGGCGAAGAGCACGCCCATCCAACGGGACTTGAGCCCGTACTGCATGTAGTAGGCGGGTCCGCCCCGGTAGCCGGCCTTGTCACGGATCTTGTAGAGCTGGGCCAGCGTCGACTCCACGAAGCTGGCGGCGCCGACGAGCAGCGCCATGGCCCACATCCAGAAGACCGCGCCGGGACCGCCGAGGGCGATCGCGGTGGCCACACCGGCGATGTTGCCGGTACCGATGCGCGCGGCGGCGGAGACGGCGAACGCCTGGAGGCCGGAGATCGGTTTCTTGCCGTCGGGAGCCAGCCCGGGTTCGCCCCGCATGGAGCGGAACATGTCGGGGATCAGGCGGAACTGCACGGCGCCGGAGCGCACGGTGAAGTACAGGCTCAGGATGAGGAGGAGGGGGATCAGCAGGTAGGCCCAGAACATGTCGTTGAGGGCGACGATCCCGGCTTGGATGGCGTCCACAGCGGGACTCTTCCCTTCGTCGTGGCGGAGACGGCGTTGTCTCGCTCCGCGACCGGTAGGTTGCCCGCTGTGGTCAGGGCGGGGATGGTGGTGGGGTGTGCCGTTTCCCGTACGGCCCGGGTACACAGGGTGACGCTTCCGCCGAGGTCGTCGCCGGTCGAGCTCACCCGGGCCCCCGGGGCGTACGCGGGCCGTCGACTAGGTAACGGGAATACGGCCCGAACCGCAAGATCGTTTACCCCGGAGCATGATCCGCGCCTCGCGGCGCCCCGCCCGGTCACGGCCGGGCGCGCCGGGCCGCGCTCCGCGCCGACACACGGGGCGAAACCACCGCCGAAAGCGCGGCGGGCAGGGGGCGAACTGCGGCTTCGCTCCCCCGGACGGCGTCCGCGGAGCGGTCCCGGCCGACGGCGGCGGTGCGCCTCCCCGCCCTCCGCCACCGCGATTCCCTGTGTTCCAGATCACTGGAAAAAACACGCTCCGGTTTGTTCTCCGCAGCTTTAGGCAATCATCTGAACACGTTCTGAATTTGCCATGTTATAAAAACGTGACATATTGCGTCCATGTTAACTAGTTCGCTACGCTCCCGGCGTGGTAAAACTTCGTATAGCTCTGGCCCAGACCAACCCGACTGTGGGTGATCTGGAAGGTAATTGCGACAGCGTCGTCGCTTACGCTCGTCAGGCGAGCGACGCTGGAGCCCATCTCGTCGTGTTTCCCGAGATGGTCGTCACGGGATACTCGGTCGAGGATCTCGCCCTGCGGGACGGTTTCGTTTCCGCGTCCACAAAAGCCACCCACAATCTCGCCGACCGCCTCGCCGCGGAAGGGCTCGGACATCTGCCGGTGGTCGTCGGCTTCCTCAACCGGCGCGAGGGACCGGGCCCCCGGTTCGGCCAGCCCTCGGGAACCCCCCAGAACTCGCTCGCCGTGCTGCACCGGGGCCGGATCCGCCTCGTCTCGGCCAAGCACCACCTGCCCAACTACGGGGTCTTCGACGAGTTCCGGTACTTCGTCCCCGGTGACACGCTGCCGGTGCTGCGGCTGCACGGAGTCGACGTCGCCTTCGCCATCTGCGAGGACCTCTGGCAGGACGGGGGTCCCGTCACCGCCGCCGCCGACGCCGGCGTGGGGATGCTCGTCACCCTGAACGGCTCCCCCTACGAGCGGCACAAGGACGACGTTCGGCTCGCGCTGTGCCAGCGGCGCGCACGCGAGATCGGGGCCGCCATCGGCTACGTCAACATGACCGGCGGCCAGGACGACCTGGTCTTCGAGGGCGACTCCCTCGTCGTCGACGCCGACGGCGACCTCGTCTCCCGCGCCCCGCAGTTCGAGGAGGCGCTGCTGGTCACCGACCTGTCCCTGCCCCCGGCGGAGTCCCCGGAGGAGCCGGCGCGGGCGGACGGCTTCCGGATCGTCCGGTACGCGGTCGCGGACCGGCCCTCCCCTCCCCCCGGGACGCGCTCTCCGGTGCTGACCCCCCGCCGCGACCCCATGAGCGACCTCGGCGAGGTCTACACCGCCCTCGTCACGGGGGTCCGCGACCACGTGCGCAAGAACGGCTTCACGTCGGTCCTGGTGAGCGTCTCCGGAGGCGCCGACTCCGCGCTGACCGCCACGATCGCGGCCGACGCCGTGGGGGCGGAGAACGTGCACGCCCTGGTCATGCCCGCGCGCGACTCCACCGCCGCGGCGCTGGAGGACGCCGAGGCACTGATCAAGCGGCAGGGCCTCACCAACCGCGTCTACCCCGTGAACCACCTGCTCGACGCGCTGGAGTCCACGATCGCCGCCGCCGACGAGGGCGGCACTCGGAACCTGCTGGCGCAGGCGCGGGGAGCGCTCCTCATGGCCCTGTCCCGGGAGGAGGGGCACCTGGTCCTGGCGACGGGCGACAAGAGCGAGCTGGCGACGGGTCTGTGCACCCACCACGGCGACGCCGTGGGGGCCTACGCCCCGCTCAAGGACTGCTGGAAGACCCTGGTGTGGGAGCTGGCCCGCTGGCGCAACACCGAGGACGCGCTCGCGGGCCGCACGCCGCCCATCCCGGAGCGCTCCCTGGGACGGAACCCGGTCAGCGGGTGGGGCGCCCCCGGTTCCGTCCCCGCGCAGCCGGAGTACGGGGTGCTCGACGGGCTGCTGGACGCCTACATCGGCACGGACCAGGGGATCGCGGCGATGACGGCCGCGGGCTTCGACCCGGACCTGGTGCGCCACGTCGTGCGCCTGGTCGACCGCGCCGAGCACAAGCGCCGCCAGTACCCGCCGGGCCCCAAGATCACCAAGCGCAACCTGGGCCGGGACCGGCGCCTGCCGATCACCAGCCGGTGGCTGGCCTGACCCGGTGCCGGCCGACGGCTGACCGGGCGGCGGACCGCCGCCCGGACGGCTGCGCCGGGCCTCAGGGGAAGTGCGGCGCGGCGGCGGCGACGAGTGCGACCAGCGCGGCCAGGGACAGCGCCAGGAGGGCGACCTCGCAGGCCAGAGCCGTGCGGCGGCGCCGACGGTACCGGGCGAGCTCCTCGTCGGCCTCCCAGTCGATGCGCTCGTGCTCCCTGGCGACGCTCTCCCGCTGGGCCTCGAAGGCCTCGCGCAGCGACACCAGCTCACGGCGCAGGCGGTCCTCCTCCGCGGCCTCGGCGGGGCCGGAGAGCGCCGACGCGTCCTTCGCCAGGGCCCCGACGACCCGCTGCCTGCGGTCGGCCAACTCCCTCTCCGCGAGGAGCGCCGCGGAGGAGACGCCCTGCCTGCGCCGCGCCCTCGCGTTCCGGATCCGCAGCCCGGGGTCGTACAGGCGGCGTTGACGGAGCCTCAGGACCGTGTTGCCGAAGACGGTCGCGGCCACCAGGAAGAACACGTAGAAGGCAAACTGGTCAACGTCCATCCCGATGCTCCTCCGGACGGGTCTGTGGGATCGGCGCGGCGGCGGCTCCGGAAGCCGGTGCGGGAGTCGTCCCCATGTCAGCGGCGCACCCGTTTGACGGCACGGGTGACGGGGTTGTTCCTGCGGGGGGAGTCCACGAGCTTGCGCGGATCCGCCTCCGGAACGGGGAGGTCGCGGCCCTCCCGGGCCTTGACGTCCCTGCGCGCCGCCTCGCTGACGGTCGTGTACGCGTCCCGCTGGGCCGCCCCGCGCAGGGACAGGTGGCCCGTGTCCTTGAGGATGTCCAGGGTCGCCTGCGCGGCTTCCAGACCGTTGTTCCTGACGATGTCGGCGATGGTTCTCGGGTAGTCGGCCAGGATGGCGTCGACCCACTCCCGGAAACCGGGGAGGCCGCCCTTCCCCATGGCCTCCCAGGCACCGACGTTCACCTCCAGGCCGAGGATCCCGTAGGACTCCCTCATGTGCGCGTCCATCAACGCGACGTTGTCACGGATCGCGGTGACGGCCCGCACGGTGGCGGCGGCCTCCTGCGGGGAGAGCTTCGGCCTTCCCCGTGACACGGGGCCGATCAGCACGGTGCCGCCGGGCCGCATCATGTCGTCGAAGGTCTGGGTCGTCGCGCCCCTGCCGCGGAGGTTGTCGACGACCGCCTTGGCGACCTGCATCTGACGCTCGACGATGAGCAGGTTGGTGCCCGCCTCCAGGGTCACGGCCTCGCCCTCGCGCATCGCGTTCCCCTCGGTGAGGGGGTACTCCTGCCTGTTCCAGACCTCCGTGTTGATCTGGCGGGCGATCTCCTCGACGCGCGCCATCTCGTCCCTGGACAGCTCGTGCAGGGAGTGGTCCGACTTCCGCGCCTTGGGTTTCAGGTACTTCTTGGTCGTCTTCGCGATGTACGCGGCGACGGCCACGAAGGCCAGGTTGGCCAGAGCCGCCGTCACGGCGCCCTGGCCGCCGGCCAGCATCCCTCCTGGACCGAACAGGAACTCGAACAACTTCCCTCTCCCGGATGTGACGGTGTGTACTGCCGGAGCCGACCGCTATCCGGCGAGGAGGGCCGCGACGGCCAGCGACGCCAGCGCCACCATGCAGACGACATGGGCTGTGCGGGCCAGCCGCGCCCTCCGCTCACCGGGACCCCCGGAACCCGCTCCGGGGCCGTAGCCGGTGACGGGGCCCGCCGCGGAGGGGTCCCGCTCCCGGGACACCGCCTCCTCGACCTCGCCGTCCAACCGGGCGACCGTGTCCGAGTACTCCGCGAACCGCCTCTCGGCGTCGTCGGCGAGCCCCGCGGAGGCCTCTCCGCCCCCGGCGTGTCCGCGGAAGTTCACGGTCGCCAGCATGTTGTCCAGGACCAGGGTCTTCTCGTGTACCGCGGCCCTTCCGAAGCTGATGGCGTTCTCACGGATCTCGGCGCGACGCGCGTCGTCCAGGGCTTCCCGGAAGTCGGACAGCGTCCTGGGATGTACTCCCGACCTCGCCGTGGACTCCGTGACCAGGAACCTCAGGACGTAGAGGGCCACGACGGCCGCGCACACCGCGGGGAGCATCACGACAGCCTCGTCCTCTTGTTCTCGGCGCCGCCCGAGGCTGTGGTGAGCGGCCTGCCGTTCACGTTGATCCCGTTCATACGAGCCGATTGCGTGTATCCGTCCATGAAGGCGTCCACCCTCGATTTCCCTTGCTTCCTTCCGAGGAATTCCTTGACCGCGTCCCGGTGAAAGGGAATGGACCACAGGTTGGCCAGGTGCTGACCGTTGTTCTCCACCACGGTCCGGATCGTGGTGGCGACCCTGTTGACGTTCTGGAGATAGATGTTGTCGAGGTCGGCGACCCGGAGAAACGCCGGAAGGTTCCTGGACCTCTCATGCCTGGCGACCCTGGAGGCCTCGTTCGCCAGGGCCTCCCTGAGGTGGGCCTCGTAGTCGTTCTTGGCGATTCTGGTGTCGAGGTAGGACTGCCAGAACACCCCGACCAGCGCACCGCCCACGATGTTCATGTAGATCGGCGTGGACGTGGCCATGGCCAGGATGGTGCTCAGGAGCTCTCCCATGAGCCGGGAAACCCTTCCGTCCGAATCGGTACGCGGGCACGCGACAGACCGGCCTTCGGCTCGCGGGGGCGGAGCGGTCCGGCACGGTGGACGGGATCCGGGAGCAGGTGACCCCTGTTGACCACGGGGATGGTGTCCCCAGCGGAAACCCCGGCCGAACAGGAGGCGAAGGCCGGGGTGGCGTACATCATAGACCCCGTAGGGACGTTTGTCCTGTTGTGGGGCTCATGACTTCCCGTGTCCGGAGCCGCACAACGGCGAGGACGCGCCGGGGACGCGGATCTCCCCTGGTCACACGCTTTTCGGCGGAATCGGCGGGTGGTTCCGCTAGGCGCCCTCGTCCGCCGCTCCGCGGTCGGTGCAGACCTGCTCGGAGGGGGCGACGTCGTCGGTGGACTGGACCGCGACCACCCTGAAGCAGTACTCGACCTCGGGGTTCAACCCGCTGACCTCCACCTCGGCGACCCCCGCGTCGACGTCGGCCATGGTGGTGGACCCGGCGCCCGTCGGGCCGCCGACCACGAAGTGCGGGGTGGCGCCACCGGTGTTGTCGGTCCAGGACAGGGAGACGCTGTAGGTGTCGTCGGTCAACTCCACCCCGGTCGGGGCGATGTCCGCGACCGGGGCCGGCGGGTCCTCCCCAGCCGCGCCCTGGGCGGGCGGCGGGCCGGGGGGTTCCTCCTCCGCCGACCGGAACCCGCCCACGAGCACGAGGACCCCGGCCCCCAGCACCGTGAGCACCACCAGGGCGGCCCCGACCAGGGCCAGGACGCGCAACGGCCCCTGCCCCTCCCGGGAACCGGACCCCGGGAGGGCACGGGTGGGATCCTCGTGCGTCCACGTCCCGGAGGCGTTCCCGGGCGCGGGGGACGGCGGACGCGGCGTCGGAGCCGGAGTCGGTGGGCGCGGAGTGCTCCGGGACGGCGCCGGTGGGGGTCCGGCGGTCCGGTGCGGCTCCGTCCCGGTGGACCGGGCGTGGTGCCCGGAGCGGGGGAACCCGTGAGGGGACGCGGCGGGGTCCGCCACGGGCGGCGCGGAGCCCGTCGGGGGCAGCGCGCCCGCGGCCCGCGCCGCGGCGGGTGCCGGAGCGGCGCCGGTACGACCGTCCGGGACCTCCCCGTCGCCCTCCCCGGGCTCCGGGGACGCGGTGCGGCGTCCAGCGGGAGGGAAGCCGGTGGAGGCGGGGCCGCTGGAGGGGAAACCGGTCGAGCCCTCGGGTTCGGGGTCCACCGGGCGCACGACGTCGGGCTCGGCCGGGACCGGGGAGTCCCACCAGGGGTCCCCGTCGTCCTCCTCGCCGTCCACCGTCGCCGCCGGGCTCTCGGCGGCCCCCGGTCCCGACGCGCCCGGGGGCGTCCCGTCGGCGCCGGGAACGGCGGTGCCGGCCCCGGCCGCGTCGGCCGCGGTCGTTCCATCCGGCACCCCGGGCTCGGGCTCGGCGTCAACCCCCCACCGGGGAGCCTCGTCGTCCTCGTCCTCCGCCGCCTGGTCGGTCCGGACCGTGTCGGCCCGCCCCGCCTCCGCGGTTTCCGGCCGCGGCGCGACGGTGACGGCGGCCTCGGGCCCGGGTTCAGGACCGGGCTCGGCTCCGGGACCGGGTTCGGGTTCGGACTCGGGAGGGGCCTGCTCCAGCAGCAGCGCCTCGGCGAACTCCTCCACGCTCCGCGTCCGCCGCTCCGGGTCCCTGGCCATCGCGCGGCGCAGGACGGAGAGCAGCCACCCGGGCACGTCCTCCCGGGGCATCACGGGCGCCGGAGCCGTGAGCAGACGGGACCGGTACTCCTCCAGCGTGACGAGCGCTTCCGCTCCGTCGTCGAACGGCGCGTACCCGGCCAGCAGGGCCCACAGGGTGGAGGCCAGCCGGTAGACGTCCGACCAGGGGCCGGGGGCGCCTCCGCGCAGCTCCTCGGGCGGGGCGTGCTCCAGGGCCGCCCTCGCGTAGTACACGGGTGGGAAGGGGTGGTCCCGGGGCAGCGCCGAACCGAAGTCGATCAGGACCGGCCCGTCGTCCGAGCGCAGGACGTTGGCGGGGGTCACCGCGTGGTGCAGCAGGTCGAACGCGTGCACGGCCCGCAGCGCCTGGGCGACGGCCTTCCCCACCGTGAGGACCTCGTCCACCGTGAGCGGACCGCCCCGCCCCAGGATCTCGGCGTAGCTGCCGTCCGGGCAGTCCTCCGTCACCACGTACGGTCGGCCCGCCTCGGTGGTGCCGGACTGGAGCAGGGGTTGGACGCCCGGATCGGACGAGAACTCGTTCCACAGCTCGGCCTCGCCCGGTCGTCCGGCCCGCGGGCGCCGTCCGGGGAACTTGACCACCACGGGGGCGTCGTCGGGCGCGCGCCGGGCGCGGTACAGGACCGCGTCCGCGCCGCGGTACAGCGTCGTCAGGGAGTGCACGTCCGGTACGGGCGACGGCTCCGGAGCGGGTCGGCTTCTCCTCATTCCGTGCCTCCTGGCCTTGGGTGCCGAGAACGTCCTTCCGGGTGGCCGAAGGGCCTCCGCCCGCTACCGCGGGGCGGCCTCGGGAACCCGCGACCGGATCGTCCCACGACAGGGCCGGTCGTCCTCGGGTGGTGCCCGGCCGCCGACCGGGTACGGCCCCGGTTCGGGGGTGCGGCCGACGGGAGCACGCGGACGCCGGTGGACCGGTCCCCGGCACCGTGCCGCCACCGCGGTGCGCGGCGGCAGGCGGGCGTCGGGGACGGGTGCGACCGTGTCGGCCGGGGCGCGGCGCCGCCCCCCGCACCGCTCTGGGAGGGTAGCGCATGGGCGTGACGCCCGGAAGGGCCCGGGGACCGGGCCGCCAACGGTCGCGGGGACCCGGTCATGGCGGGTGACGCCCGGAAGGGGCCGGGGACCGGGGCCCGACGGTGTTCGTGGTGACCGCTCCGCGGCGGGGTCAGGCGCTCGCCGCCGTGCTCACCGGCGGTACGCGGTCCCGGGCGTCCGGACGCACGCGACCGTCACCGGTCACGTGGACCTTCCGTTCCTGTCGATGCCCGTGTTCTGGCGGCGCCGCCAGTCCCTGCTGTTCTCCCCCATCCTGCGACCGGTCACCGGTCTCTCGGCGTTCGAGGGCCGATCCGCCTCGGCCCTGTTGCGCTCCATGTTCCTCTCGATCGCCCGTTGGAGGAAGTTCTTCCTTCCTCCGACCCGGTCCGCGTCACCCGTGGCGGAGCCGCTCGAAGCGCTCGTGCGGGACTCCTCGCTGCCGGGCGTCGGGTTCCGGGGCACGGGCTTGGGCTCGAAGGGGTTCCTCACGTACCTGCTCCCTCTCTCGCGGTGCGGCGGGGGCAGGGCCGTCTGCGGCGGAGTGTAACGAACGGAGTCGCCCCCGGGAAGGCACGGTCGCCGGGTTCCCGCGAGGAGCGGACTCCGTCGGCGCCGGACCGCGCTCCGGGCCCCGGCTCACTCCGAGGGGGCGTCCGAGGGCTCCACCGGCTCCTCCGTCTCCCCGGTCTCCTCCGCCTCGTCCGTGGGCGGACCGTAGACGAAGCGCTGCCGGTCGTGCACGAGGATGGCGTGCCCGCTCTCGGTGACCGCCTCCACGTACGCCGGGAGCTCGTCCTCGACCACGTCCATCGTGACGGCGTCGAGCACCAGCTGCCGGTCCTGTCCGCCGCTGGCGCGGGAGTCCCCGTAGACGAGGCCGTCGAAGGCGAAGGCCGGGGAGATCGACCCCGCCTCCTCCTCCAGGCCCCACAGGACCTCTCCCCCGGCCAGGTCGACCGCGACCACCGGCGCCGCACCGCTGGCCTGGGGCAGCAGGAGGGTTCCGGTGGCCCCGTCGTAGAGGCTGCCCGCGACGCCGTCGGGGTCGAAGGCCCCGGCGACCGGGTTCGTGCCCGGCTCCTCCAGGGTCCACAGCAAGTCGCCGCTGTCGGGGTCGTGCGCGGAGAGGGTCGAGGGCGCCTCGGACCGGGCCCAGCGCAGCAGCAGGACGTCCTCTCCCCCGGGCTCGTCCTCCCCCGGGCTCTCCCCGTCCTCCCCGTCCCCGGTGCCCTCGGACGCGGATTCGCTCGCGGTCTCCGACTCGCTCGCGGACTCGGTGGCGGAGTCCGGTTCGGGAAGCGTGTAGAAGCCGATCACCTGCGGCGCGGGAACCGGGGAGGAGGTGGGCAGGCCCAGTTCCTCGTCCTCACCGTCGACCGTCCACAGCTCCTCGCCCGCGGTGTCGGCGCCGACGGAGCGGGCGTGCAGGACGGGGCCTCCGGTGGCGAGCAGGACCAGATCCTCGCGCGCGGCCACGGGCACGCCCAGGGCCGGTTCCCCGGACTCCCGCGCCTCCTCGTCCGACCCGGTCCCCCCGGGCCCGCCGTCGCCCTCGGCGGCCTCCTCCGGCTCGGCCGGAGCCTCGAACTCGTAGTCCCACAGCTCGTCGCCCCCGCCGCCGAGCAGCGAGAACGCCCCGTGGGGCTCCTCCGCGGTCCACCCCTCGGGACGGCGCACGGCGAGGCCGTCGAGGTAGGCGTCGCCCTCCCGCGCCGGTTCCCACAGCCGCTCCCCGCGGGCGTCGAGGACGAACGGCAGACCGTCGGCGTCCGCCATGAGCAGCACCCGCTCGCCGTCGCGGTCGGTGCCGAAGCCGTCGAAGCGTGCCGCGCCCTCCCACAGGGTCTCGCCGGTGGCGGCGTCGTGCAGCAGGTGGCGGTCCTCGCTGCCGGAGCTGACCAGGAAGGCGTCGCCGACCGGGCTGATGCGCACGCCGAGGGGGTCGGCGAAGATCTCGTGGACGTCGGCGGAACCGCCGTGCAGGTAGCGCAGCACCTCGCCCTCGACACCGGGCGGCGCCTGCCCCTCGAACGCGGTGGGGACGGGGGCGGGCTCCTCGCCTGGAGGGGGCGCGGAGGGTTCCGGATCACCGGTGCACGCGGTGGCCACCAGCACCGCGAGTCCACAGGTGAGGGCCCTGGGCACCCGTGAGCGGCGCATGGACGGTTTCTCCCCACGAACGATGACGTTTACGGCAAATCCTAAGCCGCGCCGCGGCGGGCGGACACAGGGAGAGCGAGTCGTTACAGCCATGGGACGTGGCGCGGGCTCAGGGCTCCACCTCCACGACCGTGGTCCCCCGCACCTCGAACTCCGCCTTCCCCCCGGTCAGTTCGGCCAGGCGGACCCCGAACCCGGGCAGGTCGGCCTCGGGCAGCGCCACCTCGATCCGGACCCTGTCGGCGTAGGCGACGTCGCGCACGGTCAGGGAGGAGTCGCGCAGGTCGCTCTCCAGACGCCCGCCGAGCACGTAGTCGGCGAACACGTCCACGACGAGGAGTTCGCGGCGCTCCAGGACCCCGAGCGCGTCCACGGCGGCGGACACCGCGTTGCCGTAGGCGCGGATCAGCCCTCCCGCACCGAGCTTGACCCCGCCGAAGTAGCGGGTGACCACGGCGACGGTGTCGGTGATCTCCCGGCGCCGCAGCACCTCCAGCATGGGCAGCCCCGCGGTCCCGGAGGGCTCGCCGTCGTCGCTGGAGCGCTGGACCCCGCCCTGGTCGCCGAGCACGTAGGCGGTGCAGTTGTGGTTGGCGCCCCAGTGCTCCTTGCGGCGCTCGGCGATGAAGGCGCGAGCGGCGTCCTCGGTGTCCACCCTGGCCAGAGCGCAGACGAAGCGGGACCTGCGGATCTCCAGCTCGTGCTCGCCGTCTCGTCTGATCGTTCGCGTGCCGCCCACCCGGATCAGGAATCCGCCGGTCGGGGGGACATCCGGCGGTGGGACGTCAGACCTTCGTCGATGCCGGGCCCGGCCCCGAAACGTCCTGCCCCGCCGTACCGCCCGCACCGGATTCCGCGAACTGCGGCGGCGGTTGCTTTTTCTTTTTCCATTTATCCGCCCACCCCCACCCGAATACGAACACAGGAGCAGAAACAATCATCCGGGTCGACGAGGGTCTCTTCAATGGAAAGCACCGCCAGCATGGAAACCAGTGTATACGACCTTGTCCGGCTCCCCTGGTGCTTCCCACCTGCCCGGGGCTCGCCAACGGGTCACGACAGGAGTGGCATCCGCCATTTCCCCCGAGAACGTCCCCGCCCCCGTGCGGGGGCATGTGCGCGGAACCGCCGCCCCACTCGCGCGGCGGCCCCTCCCCGGTGCCGGGCGCCGGGAACACGTTCCCGGCCTCCCCCGGCTTCCCGGCCCCCGCGAGGACGTCCCCGGGGGCGGGATCAGGCCCCTCGCCCCCTGCCCTGGCCCCGCCGGGGATCATGGGGACCACGGGCGCCGAGCCCACGGTCGTGCCCCGGACCACGCGCGGCACCGCCGCCCCGACCGCGAACCCCGCGAAGGTCGGGAACGGCACCACGCGGGTTGTCCAGAGCACTCACACCGGCCACGTTCCGGCGCGCCTCCCCCTCCCGCGCCTCCTGGTCCGAACGCGGCACCCACTCCTTGCGCTGCGGGTTCCAGTCCGCCTGCGGCGGCTCCGGCCCCAACAACGGGTCGAGGAACCGCTGCGCGGCCGGCACGGCCGACTCCAACGTCTTGTGGGAAAGTCCCGGAGTCGCCGCGGCGTAGGACGCGTAGCCCTCGTGCCAGTTCGGGTTGGGCAGTGCGAAGCGGTCCGAGGGCATCCTCAGCCGACCGTACTCGGCATTCTGGTAGGCGACCTCCTTCTGGAGGATGGCGTGCATTTCCGGGCCGTCCAGGTGCAACCGTTCGGACAGGAAGAGAGTGTCGACCATGTCCTGGACCCGGAACGGCGGCGCGCCGTTCCAGGACATCATGTGCATGCCGGTGATCTTGTGCAACAGCACGTCGTGCGGCTCCAGCATGCGCAGGGAGGGGTTCTCCCGGGAGTCGCCCGAGGGGTGGATGTGCTCGGGGAAGGGAACGTCCTTGAGCGGCTTCCACCGCGGACGGCTGTCCGGGAGGACCGCGTCGGTCTGCACCTCCATGAGCACCTTGTCACCGAGGTAGGCGGTGTGCAGCATCCGCGCCGCCCTGCCGGTGCCCATGATGCTGTTGTCGATCTGTCCGGGCACGAAGCTGAGGTGGTCGCCGTAGTCCTGCTCCAGGGCCCGGCTGTAGCGCTCCGCCATCACCTGGGCGGGCACCTCCTCGGTGGCGGACAGGTCCACATCCCCGGTCGAACGTGCGTCGGGCCAGTGCGCGAGCTGGATCTGCCCGCCTTTGACCGTCCACGCGTCCGGCTGGGCGTCGAAGAGCCGGACCATGACCCGTTGCAGGACCCACTGCCGGAGTTCGTCCTGTGGCGAGGTGCCGCGCATGCGGGCGTGCTCACGAACCCGATCGTTCAGGTCGCGCCAGAAGGAGGAAAGAGAGTCAGCCACGGGCGTCACTCCGGGCGGTGATCTCCGCGGCCAACCCGCGGACGAGTGCGGGGTCCTCGGCGAGCACGGCCACTCGGTCGGCGGCCACCTCCCTCAACAACTCCTCGATCTCGCGTACACGGTCGGGGAAGCGCAGCTCCGCCAGGCCGCGCTGGTTGCGGGCGGACAGGCCGGTCAACCGTGTGGTGGCCGCCGCCTCGTTCAGGAGGTGGTCGAGGAAGGCGACCTCGTCAGCCGGGAAGCCGTGCCGCTCCGCCAGGGGGGCGAGGTCGGCGTGCAGGGCCCGGACGTCCACCGCGTCCCGCCGCAGGGCGGTGAGCAGCGCGCCGCCGACCTCGTCGTGGGCGGTCCCCCCGCGTACGAGGTCGATGAGGGTGCGGTGCGGGGTGGTAACCGGGACACCCAGCTCCAGCGTGACCTCGTGCGGGGCGAGCGGGGCCGTGCGCAGGATCGTTCCGGACGGCGCCTCTCGCGCCTCCGCCACGGTGAAGACCATTCCCACCTGGGACGGGGCTCCCAGGCGGAGCAGCCGGGCCGCCGCGTGGTGGGAGAGGACGGCGTCCTCGTGCGGCGCCCTGAGGCGCTCCCAGGCGTAGAGCCCCGGAGCGATCGCCAACCAGGCGGCGTAGGGGTGGGCCGCGATCGGGTCGGCCAGGCTGCCCGAGAGCTGGAAGACCGCCGTGTCCAGCTCGAGGAGCAGACCGGCCTCACGGAAGTGGCCGAGGGCCTCGGCCGGAACACCCGCCCGCTCGGCTTGGGCGGCCGTGACGAGTCCCATCTGACGCGACGCGACGGTGGTCAGCTCGTAGAAGGACGATTCCCAATTCATTTCTTCATCATAGGGGGAAGAACGGCGGGAACTACGAGCCCCAAAGAAACATACACGGAGCGCAATGCAAGGATGACACACCGGAACAGAAAGGCGCACAATGGCGCCGGAACCACTCTCGCCAGAGTACCGGCCTTTCTTTCTCCTCGCACGCGGCACCACGCATCCGCATCGGCGGCCGGAGCCGGGCACGGGCTCGCACCCTTCCAGGACCGGAACGGGGACGCGGCGGGGGACCACGCAGTCCCGAAAGGAGAGCGGTGGAGCACGGAAGGAGAGAGCACGAAAGCACTTCAGATGAAGACCTTTCGGCGATCCCTCATGTTTTCCGTGTGATATTTCTGATCTCTTCGGTTTTTTCAGAACCGCCGCGACGCCGTGGGCATCACACGGGATTCGCGGTACGGCTTCGAACACCCGGGCACGGAGGGGACCGGAAACGGGGAACCGCCCCGGGACCACCGCCGGAATCGCGGTGCCGACCGAGAAGGAAAGGCGAGTATGACCATCAAGCCCGACCCAGCCGAGAGCCATCGCAGGCTCTACTCGGCGGCGGCCCGCATGCTGTGGGCCCAGGTCGACCCGGTGTGGCGCGGGGACACGTGGCCGCCGGAGCGTGCCCGTGTCTGGCGCGACCTGGAGGAGTGCCTCACCACGGTCGCGACCGGGTCCGGCCCGCGGAGTGGTCCGGTCGACCCCGCCCACCACCTCCTCTCCCTGCGCACCGGCGAGGGGGGTCCGTTCGCCGTCGGCGACGCGGTCCACGCGTGGGAGGCACGGCTCGACTCCGACCCCGGACCGGACGTCCCCGACGAGGACGGCCCCCTCGTTCGGGCGCTGGTCGTCGACGCGGCCTGGCAGAGCACGGTACTCGACCTGCTAGCCGAGCTCGGCCAACGGTTGGCCCCCGGGCGCCCCGGCCACACCGTGGGGGAGGAGGCCGCTGAGCTGGCCGGAATGGTGCGCGAGACCGCCGAGGCCCTCCGAAGGCCCCTGGTCGCCGGGGTCGCCACGGACACCGTCTCCACGACGTTCCCGGCGTCGACCGGGGCTGGCGCGTCACCCGAACCGCCCACCGAGGTGACCGAGGCGGACCGTACCCGCCTGCGCGAGACGGTCGGGGCCGCCTTGCGGACCGTTCCGAGCCGGGCCGAGGTCGAGCGCGGGGACTTCTCGATCCGGATCGCGGTCTGCGACGCCGCCGCCGACCTCGCCCGGATACACGGGGGCGGGGACGCCCCGGAGTGGCGGGAGTCCCACCCCGGCGTCACACCGGAGCGGCACCTCGTGCACGGGTACCACTGGGGCCCTGGACCAGCTCGGCCGCTGTCCTTCGCCGAGCGCGCGGACGGACTACGCGCCGTTCACACGGGCTACGCCGCCCCGCGCCTCCTCCTGCCGAACGATCCCCCCGCCGAGCTGGTCGGGGCGGACGGCGGACGGGCCGTGCTCTCCGCGGAGACGGCCCTGGTCGCCGCGGACCTCCTGGGGGAACTGGCCGCACGGCTGACCCCGGGGACGCACGTCGGCACGGTGCACTTCACCGCCTATCCGGTCCACCTGTTCCTGAGAGGACGGTTCCAGCGTGCCCTCACAGCAGGTTGACGGTGGGTCCGAGCCGGGCTCCCCCCTGGAGATCCTGGTGGTGTCGGACGTCAGCGGCCGGGCCAGCAACATGGGCGGTATCCCTGTCGCCAGCGGCCAACTCACCGAGAGCCTCGCCTCGCTGCCCGATGTCAACGTCACCCTGCTCACGGTGGGGGACACCGAACCGCACGGCGACGCCCGGCTTCTGACCATCCCCCGCGATCCCGATGTCAGATGGGCGTCGCAGCAACTGGAGGACCTCCCCCTCCGCAACAGACCCGCGGACGTCCCCGGGTTCCCCTCGTCCGAGGAGTGGCGGCCGGACATCGTCATCGGGCACTCGCGCTTCTCCGGTCCGGCCGCACTGGCCTTCCGACAGCACTGGTATCCGCAGGCACAGCTCGGCCACGTCGTCCACATGCCCATCCAGCGCTGTGCCCAGATCCAGGGCCGGTCTCCGGAGGTGCAGGAGATGCTGGTCAGGCTGGAGCGCGAGGTGATGGCCGAGGCCGACCTGGTGATCGGGAACGGCAAGATGCTCACCGGCATCGCCCGGGAGATGGCCGCCTCCAACCCCCGGCAACCGGCCTTCCACGAGATGCTCCCCGGCGCGGAGGTCACCGGACCGGCGGTCACGCCGACTCCGGGGCGTACCTTCAACCTCCTGTTCACCGGCCGGGTCAACGACGACGTCAAGGGTTACGACCACCTGCTGGAGGTGGTCACCGAGTTGCGCGGCCGCGGCGTCGACGTCCGGCTACGGGTACGCGGCGTGCCGGAGGCCTACGTCGAGCAACAGCGGCAGTACGCCGCCGACAGGGTGGGGGCGGCGGGCGTCGTCGACGTGCGCCCCTACACCCCGGACCTCGGTGAACTCTCCGGGGACTACGCCGCCTCGCACCTCGCGGTCATGCCGTCGCTCACCGAGGGGTTCGGTCTGGTCGCCGCCGAGGCCGCGGGCCGCGGCCTCCCTGTCCTGGTCAACCAGGAGAGCGGCGTCGCGGAGTTCTTCGCCGACACCCGTGTGCCCGGAGCGGAGAACGTCGGACGCTCGTTCGTCGTGCCCGACCTCGGGCTCGACCAGCGTCCCGGAGAACGGGTCGCGGCATGGGCCCGGGCGATCGACGGGGTGATCCGGGACTACCCGGCACAGGTGGCCAACGCGGCCCGTATGCGCACCGTGCTGAGGGACTACTCCTGGCGCGACGCCGCGGCCGGTCTGGTCGAGGCCTTTCGGCACGCCTCCGTCGACGCACGGGGGCACACCGTTCAGGGGCCGGGGGGAAGCCTGCTCGATCGGGAGGGACGACGGCTGACGACGCCTCCGGCTCGCGGAGCCGCCCGCGGCATGGGCATCGTGGCCATGGACTTCCCCAAGGGCCGTGGCCTGCCCGGCGCATCCGCCCGGAAGGGGCGGAGCACCGGCGCGGCCACCTCCAGACGCGACGCCCAGGGGATGCCCAGGAAGGACCCGAAGGGGCGGGGCAGGTGAGCCGACCGCCACGACCCGGCCCCTGTGGACGCCGGACTCCGGCAGCGGGGGCGCGATGACAGGCGCCACCGGCGGGCCGCCCTCCAGGACCGGGTAGCGGCGCGGCGCCGCCCTCCCCGCTTCTCCACCGGGGAGGGCCGTGGGCGGCGACGGCCGCTGTCCGCGACGGTGCCCGTCCCGCCGGACCCCGCCGGGGGGAGGGCGGTGCCGGGCCGCGCCGACAATGGGGGCATGGACGACTCCTCGATCGACGCCGCGCAGGCCCTCGCCGACCCCGTGCGCCGCAGGCTGTACGAGTACGTGGCGGCGGTGCACGGAGAGGTCAGCCGCGGCCAGGCCGCGGACGCCCTCGGCATCCAGCGCACCCTGGCCGCGCACCACCTGGACCGGCTGGCCGACGCGGGTCTGCTGGAGGTGGCCCGCCGCAAGGTGAGCGGCCGCGAGGGGCCGGGGTCGGGCCGTCCGGCCAAGCTGTACCGGCGCGCGGACCGGGAGCTGTCGCTGCACCTGCCGCCGAGGGACTACGAGCTGGCCGCGCACGTGCTGGCGGAGGCGGTGGAGCGGCACGGGGCCGAGGAGGCCCTGCACGCCGCCGCCCGCGAGGAGGGCCGCCGCATCGGCGCGGAACACCGGGAGGAGCCCCTGGTGGACCTGCTGCGCGCCCGGGGCTACGAGCCCGAGGAGGGGGCGGCCCGCGCTCCGGGGGACGGCTCCGGGCCGGACCGGGCCCCGGAGGATGACGGCGGCGTGCGGCTGCTCAACTGCCCCTTCCACACCCTGGCGCGCGCCTTCCCCCCGCTCGCCTGCGGACTCAACCTGGAGCTGCTGCGCGGTCTGCTGGAGGGGCGCGGCGAGGACGGCGCGGGGGCCCGGATGGACGCCCGTCCGGGCCGGTGCTGCGTGGTGATTTCCAAAAACAATGAACATTGACATAGAAGACCGGCCGTGGTGTGCTGTGTCCCGTGAACGAGACCTCCCCCTCCGGGTACCACCTGGCCCAGATCAACGTCGGCGTCCTCAAGGCCCCCCTCGACGACCCCTCCATGGCGGGTTTCACCGCCCGCATCGACCCGATCAACGCGCTGGCCGACGGCGCCCCGGGGTTCGTGTGGCGACTGGTGGAGGAGGGCAAGGAGGACGCCACCGGCCTGCGGCCCTTCGGCGGCGCACTCCTGATCAACTACTCCGTCTGGCGGGACGTGGAGTCGCTGTGGAACTTCACCTACCGCAGTGAGCACCTGGAGCTGCTGCGCGGGCGCCGGGAGTGGTTCGAGCACCTGCGGGAGGCGTATCTGGTCCTGTGGTGGATTCCCAGCGGTACGATCCCCACTGTCGAGGAGGCCGGAAGGCGCCTGGACCTGTTGCGCGCCGAAGGCCCCACCCCCGAGGCCTTCACGCTCAGGTCGCCCTTCCCGCCCCCGGCAGATCGCGTTCCGCACGCCTAGTCATCCCTCGGGTACCTTGGGTAGTCTTGCGGGCGTCCGTTGAGAGCAACCGGGAGTTCCGTCATGCGCATCACACCGTTCGCCGTCGGCCTGGCCCTGACCGCGACCCTCGCCGCCGGATGCGCGCAGCCCGATACCGCCGAGGACGGCGGCTCGGCCTCCCAGGAGTCCCCGCAGACCACACCCAGCGCCTCCCCCAGCGTGACCGCGTCGATCTTCCTGCCGCCCGGCCAGGGCGCGGGCGCCATCACCTACGACGAGACCGCCGTGCCCGAGGGAGCCACCTCCGACGTGCAGGTGCGCACCCAGGACGGGCAGACCCACGTGCAGTTCACCGGCACCAGCCTGGAGGGGAGCCGCGACTTCGGCGCCCACGTGCACACCCAGCCCTGCGGCGACGACCCGGCCGACGCGGGCCCCCACTACCAGAACGAGCTCGACCCGGCCGCCACCGAGGACGAGCCCTCCAGCGACCCCGCCTACGCCAACCCCGAGAACGAGGTCTGGCTGGACTTCACCACCGACGACGACGGCAACGCCCGCGCGACCAGCACGGTGGACTGGGAGTTCCGCGAGGGCGAGGCCCGGTCGCTGGTGCTGCACGAGCACCACACCCACACCGGCGAGGGCGAGGCGGGCACCGCGGGCGACCGCCTGGCCTGCGTCAGCGTGGACTTCTGACGGTCCTGCGGTCCCCGGTCCGGTCCGGGGACCGCGCCACGGCTCAGTCCGGGATGACCCGGCGCAGCAGGAGCCGCTCCCCCAGCGCCCACGCGCTGGAGGTCAGCAGGTACAGCCCCGCGGCCAGCGGCACGAACGCGGCGACCGCCACGGTCGTGAACTGCATGTAGGTCAGGAGGCCGGGGAGCTGGGGCTGGCCCGGGTTGGCCTCGGCGCCCGCCCGCATCGCGGGCAGCATGAGGTAGCGGCGGTTGGCCCAGGCCACGAGGGCGATCAGGGCCAGGAGCGCGGCGAACACGGCCGCCCCGCCCGCCCCGCCCGTCAGGGTCGCGCCCAGTTCGACGCCGCCGAACGTGTGCGCGAGCATCTCCTCCTCACCGCTCCCCGCGCCGATGAACACGCCGTAGAGGGCGATCATGACGGGGATCTGGGCGAGGGAGGGCAGGCAGCCCGCCAGCGGGGAGGTGCCCGCCTCGGCGTAGACCCGGCGCTGTTCGGCGACGAGCCGTTCGGGGTTCCCGCGGTGCCGGGCGGTGATCTCCGCCAGCTGCGGGGCCAGGCGCGCGCGGGCCTTCTCGGCGCGGACCTGTACCACCCCGAGGGGGACGAGCAGGAGGCGCACGGCCACGGTCAGGGCGACGACGGCCAGCCCGGCGGCCAGGCTTCCGGTGAGGGGGGTGAGCAGTGAGGTGAGGGCGGACAGGACGGTAGAGAGCAGGGTCATGGCGGCCGCGATCGGCCCGAGGCTGTACAAGGCGGGAAGGCCCTTCGTCCGGTGGGAGGGGAACAGACGTCGGGCCGCTCGTGACCGCGCCCGCACGGGGCGGAGCGCACATCCGGGGCGCGGCGCGTGCGCGCACGCGCGAGCATGTCGGAGAAGGGGTCAGCGAGCGGCCGGAAGGGCCGCGCCGGGGGCTCTGGGACGGGGCCGTCCCGCCGCGTCGGGGTCACACAGGGTGAGTACGGGCAGGCGCGCGGACCTGCGGCGCATCGCGCGCACCGCGCCCGCGGCGGCGTCGCGCGCCGGGCAGGCCCAGGTGCCGCGCAGGACGTACCAGGCGACGGCCGCGCCGACGGCGGCGACCAGCAGCGCCAGGGAGCCGGGGACCGGCAGGAGTTCGGCGGGGACCACGCCCAGCATCAGGAACTCGAAGAACGCGAGAAGGAGGCTCACGGCGCCCTCACCTCCCCGTTCCGGTCGAACCGCATTCTATGCGCGGCGGCGGCGCCCCCACAACGCCCGGCCGCGCCCGCGGCGTGCGGCAGCGGCGGCCGACGGGCGCAGAAATCCGCCGACACTCCGCCGGGGCTCCTCTCGGTTCTCGTGAAGCTGTAGCTAAATGACACAGAGTAACCAACTCCGTGCTCGCCGGGCGCCCCGTGCGGGCCGGCAGAGAAGGAGAGTTACCGTGCCGATCCGCCCTGCGAACCTCGCCACCATGTCCGCCACCATCGCCGGAGCGATCGCCGGGCTGTCGAGCAGACAGGACCAGGCTCCCCCGGTCCGGGTCACCTTCGAGTCCGGCTACCAGCAGACCGTGGAGAACGGGGGCTGCCGCACCCTCAAGACGGGGCAGGGGGGCGTCACCGGGATCTCCACGGAGAGCAGGGTCAAGTTCGCGCTCTTCGCGGGCACGAGCTGCCAGGGCAGTCGCGCGCTGGCCTCCGGGCACGGATCGGTGAGCTTCGGCGACCCGGTCCTGGCGGGCGCCATCGTCATCGGCTGAGGGCCGGGGCGGGCGCTCAGGCCCCCGCGGAGCCGCGGATCCGGGCGACGTCCGCGGGCAGGGCCTCCAGGACGTCCCCGGGAGAGCGCAGCACCGCGCCCGCCACCGCGTGGCCCAGGCTCAGCCGCTGTTCCACGGACAACCCGTCCAGCAGGCCGGACAGGAAACCGGCGGCGAACGCGTCGCCCGCGCCCACCGCCTCGACCACGTCCACCGGCGGGGACGGCACGAACACCGCCCCCTCGGAGTCGAAGCAGGTCGCGCCGTGCTCGGCGTCCTTGACCACCAGGACCGGCACCTCGGGCAGCACCGCCCGCACGTCCTCGGCCGCCGGGGTGCCCCACAGCCGCTCGGCCTCGTCCCGGCCCACGAAGACCACGTCGGCGCGGCGGGCCAGGTCGAGCAGCACCGGCGCGGCGGTCCTGGCCCCCCACAGCGCGGGCCGGTGGTTGACGTCGAAGGAGCGCAGCGCGCCGTTCCCGGTCCGCCGGTCCAGCAGGTGCTCCACGAGCGCCGCGGCGCGCGCGGACAGGGCCGGGGTGATGCCGGACAGGTGGACCACCCGGGGGTCGCGCGCCCACACCCGCTCGGCGTCGGCGGCCGACAGCGCGGAGGCGGCCGAACCGGCGCGGTAGTACAGCACGCCCGCGCCGCCGGGGCCGGTGTCCTTGACGTACAGGCCGGTGGGGCGCTCGGGGTCCACCTCCACGCCGGTCACGTCCGCGCCGCACCCGGCGACGGCACCGGTGACGATGCGGCCGAAGGGGTCGTCGCCGACGCGGCTGACCCAGGCGGCGGTGTGCCCCAGGGCCGTCAGGGCGACCGCCACGTTGGACTCCGCGCCGCCGGTGCCCACGACCAGCTTCGTTCCGGCCGCGAGCGCCTCGGCCGAGGCGAGCACCGCCATGGTCTCGCCGACGCAGACGGCGTCGGCGCTGTTGGTCGGCTCGCTCCCCGCGGGGGTCGGGTGCTCGCTCATCGGCGGTTCCTCCGGACGGATCGGCCGGGCAGGCGGTCGGTGCGGCGGCCGTCCCGGACGGTGAAGTCACCCGACACGAGGACGTGGTGGATGCCCCGGGGGGCCAGGCGCGGTTCCTCGTAGGTGGCGAGGGCGTCCACGGTGGCGGGGTCCAGGACCACCAGGTCGGCGACGGCGCCGGCCTGGATGATGCCGCGGTCGGTGAGGCCGAGTCTACGCGCGGGCCGTGAGGTGAGGTGGCGGACGCACTCCTCCAGCGTGAGCACGCCGAGTTCGCGCACGTAGTGGCCCAGGTAGCGGGGGAAGGTGCCCCAGCCGCGCGGGTGCGGCTTGGCGCCGACGAGGATGCCGTCGCTCCCGGCCGTGTGGGAGCTGTGTCGCATGATGGTGCGGATGTTCTCCTCGTTGCCCACCTGGAGCAGGCAGCCGCTGCGCAGCTCGTCGGCCACGAGCAGCTCCATGTAGAGGTCGCCGGGGAGGCGGCCGCGCGTGCGCGCGAGGTCGGCGACGGAGGACCCGACGGCCCAGGACAGCCCGGGGTCGGCGATGCCGGTGACGACGATGGCGGACCAGTCCATGGGGACGCCGTGGTTGCCGTCGGTGCCCTCCTCCTCGATCTCGCGCAGGACGCGCGCACGGGTGGGGGCGTCGCGCAGGCGCTCCAGGGTGGCGGCGGTTCCGCCGACCTGCACCCAGCTGGGCAGCGGGGCGCCCAGGTGGGTGGCGCTGGCCCGGTAGGGGTAGCTGTCGAGGGTGACGTCGAGGCCGTAGTGGACGGTGGCCTCGTCGATGGCGTCCAGGACCTCGGGGGCGCGGCCCCGGTTCTGCGGGAAGTTGACGTGGCAGTGCGCCAGGTGCAGGGCGACCTGGGCGCGACGCGCGATCTCCAGGCACTCGCGGTAGGACTCCACGACCCGGGAGCCGTAGTTGCGGTGGTGGGGGCAGTAGTAGCCGCCCGCGGCGCGGACGGGTTCGAGGAGGGCGACGATCTCGTCGTCGGTGGCGTACATGCCGGGGGTGTAGGTCAGGCCGGTGGACAGTCCGTGCGCGCCGTCGGCCATGCCCTGGGCGACGATCCGGCGCATGCGGTCGAGCTCGTCGTCGGTGGGCGGACGGTCCTCGCCGCCCAGGACGGCCATGCGCACGTTGCCCTGGGGGACGAGGACGGCGGCGTTGACGGGGGCGCCCGCGTCGATCCGGTCGAGGTACTCGCCGACGGTGCGCCAGGAGTGGTCGAGGTCGGGTCGGCCGTTCCACGCGGCGAGCTGGGCGCGCAGCTCCCCGGCGGTGTCGTCGGTGACGGGGGCGTAGCCGAGCCCGTCCTGGCCCAGGACCTCCAGGGTGACGCCCTGGAGGGTCTTGGCCTCGTGCGCGGGGTCGGCGAGGACGGCCAGGTCCGAGTGGGAGTGCATGTCGACGAACCCCGGGGTGACCGCGAGTCCCTCCACGTCCACGACGGTGCCCGTGGTGCGCGCGCCGCCGGGTGGGACGATGTGGGCGATGCGGCCGTCGCGGAGGACGAGGTCGGCGCGGCGGGAGGGACCGCCGGTGCCGTCGACCACCAGTCCGCCGGTGAGTACGGTCTCGGAATGCACTGTTCCTCCGTTCGACGTACCGGTCACCCCGGCGCGGCGCACGGCCGACCGGTGTCCGGTGTGGCCAAGATACGCTGCCCGGAAGAAAATTGGTAACTTTGTTGCCAGTAAAGCGCCCGTGAAACGGCACGAGCACCGGCGCGCGCACGCGCCGCCGGAGCAGACCAGCGAAGGAGTCCACGGATGTCCAAGAAGGCGGTCCGCACCGAAAACGCCCCCGCTCCGGCCGGGGCGTACAGCCAGGGAGTGGTCGCGGGCGGGTTCCTGTACACCGCGGGCTTCGGCCCGCAGGAGCCCGAGACCGGCCGCGTGGCCCCGACCGTGGGCGAGCAGACCGCCCAGGTTCTGGCCAACATCTCCGCCGTGCTCGCCGAGCACGGCCTGACGCTGGACGACGTCGTGAAGGCGACCGTCCACCTGGAGAACCTCAAGGCGGACTTCCCGGAGTTCAACGCCGTGTACGAGGAGCACTTCAGCGCCCCCTACCCCGTGCGCACCACCGTGGGTTCGGACCTGGCGAACATCCTCGTGGAGATCGACGTGGTGGCCAAGCTCCGGGACTGAGCCCCGCCCGGTCGGCCGGGGCCCGCGCGGGCCCCGGCCGACCGCCGGACGCCGCGGGCCGGTTCCGGTCAGGCCTCGCGGCGGGCGCGGACCACCAGGTCGTGGACGGTGTGGGTCTCCCCGTCCAGGACGGCCGTCCCCGAGCGGACCTCGTCGGCGAGCACGGTCCACTCCTCCCGGGGCAGGGCCGCCGCCACCTCGTCGCCCGTGTAGAACAGGTCCGGGTCCGGCGGGCGGGGCACGCCCCCCTCCAGGTCCCGGGGGTGGTGCGCGACGACCAGGAGTTCTCCCCCAGGCGCGACCGCCGAGGCCAGCGCGGCGAAGAACCGTGCGCGCCAGCGCTCGCGCAGGTGCATGAACTGCGAGGTCACCAGCTCGAACGCGTCTTTGTCCGGGGACCAGCGGGTCACGTCCGCCCGCTTCCAGGTGATGCGCCCGGGCACCTCCCCGCCCCGCTCGCGGGCGTGGGCGGCGCCCCTGTCCAGCGCCACGGTCGAGATGTCGAGCGCGGTCACCCGCCAGCCGCGTTCGGCCAGCCAGATCGCGTCGGCGCCCTCGCCGCTGCCCACGTCCAGCGCCCGTCCGGGTTCGAGGTCGGCCGCCTCGGCCACCAGGTGGCGGTTGGGCCTGCCGCTCCAGATCCGTTCCTGTGAGCGGTAGCGCTCGTTCCAGAAGTCCTCGCCCATCTCCTCGGGCAGGGAGTCCGCCGCGTGTTCACCGGTCATGTCGACCACCTCCGCGCCCCACTCTCCACTCGCGGTCCGCGGGGCGCGACGTTCTTTGCCGTCCCGGCAAAACGTGTCGCCCCCGGGTGGACGGGCCCGCCGGTGGTCACCGGCTGGTCGGCGCGTCCCCGTCGTCCTCGGCGAAGTCGTCCATGCACAGGTCCAGCAGCGCCTGGATCCGGTCCGTGAGCCGGTCGCGGTCGAGCGCGCGCAGCGCCGTGGCCCCCTCGACCACGCGCACCCGGGTCAGCCCCAGCATCACGGCCGAGAGCAGCGAGGCGTGCGCCCGGCCGTCGTTCCCGCCGAGGTAGACCGTCAGCGGGTCGATCATCGCGCTGGTGATCCGCCCCTGGTAGACCGCCTGGAGGTCGGGGTCGCCCGCGGAGTCGTCCAGGGCGCGCTGGAGCGCGGTGGCCTCGCCGTGCAGGCGGCTCACCGCGTGCTCGGCCAGGCGCCGGGTGAGGGTGGCGGTTTCGCCCTCGATCAGCCCCGGGAAGACGCCGTCCTCGCGCAGGAGTTCGGTCAGCAGTCCGCTCTTGGCGCCGAAGTAGCGGTTGATGAGCGCGACGTTGACCCCCGCGTGCGCGGCGATCATCCTCGACGACACCGAACCGTAGCCCTCGTTGGTGAACAGCTCCTTGGCGCTGGCCAGAATGCGGGCTCTGGTGGCCTCCCGCCCCCTCGTCGGCCCGGGGCCGCCTCCGGTTTCCTCCGGACGGTCCATCTGCGTACCCCTTGGCGGCTGCGATCTGGCGGTCAGTACTCCAGGTTGACACTTCCGGAGAACCGACGCATACCGAAACGTGCGGAGAGATATGGATTTGACAGGTCAACAGTGTTTACATATACCTGAGGACAGGACGACGCCCCCGGCAGCACGCCGCGGGGCCTTTTGTGCGTCCGTGATCGGGGGCTTGTATGGAACAGTCGTTGCGTGGAGGAGCCGGAGCCGGGGACACTCCCCCGGGCGTCGAACCCCGAGCGGTCGCGCGGACGCGGACCTGCGATGATCCCCTCACCGAAACACCGCTGACGGACTCCCCGCCCGGGAAGGTCCCGTCCGGGGACGCCTCCGCGACGGACGTCCCGGCCGTCTCCGCCGCCGACGAGGCCCCCGAACTGCCCTCGCGCCGCGTGGTGCGCCGCATCATGGTCGGCCTGGTCCTGGCCATGCTCACCTCGATGCTCACCAACTCCATCGTGGGCACCGCCCTGCCGACGATCATGGGGGAGCTGGGCGGCCAGGACCGCCTGGCCTGGGTCGCCACGGCCGCCCTGCTCACGATGACGGCCTCCACCCCCGTGTGGGGCAAGCTCTCCGACGTCTGGGGGCGCAAGCTCCTCTTCCAGCTGGCCCTGGGCATCTTCATCGTGGCCTCGGTCGCCGCGGGCCTGGCGCAGGACATCAACTGGCTGATCGCGGCCCGCGCCCTCCAGGGGCTGGGTGTCGGCGGGCTGGCCACACTGCCCAACATCATCCTGGGAGACGTGGTCCCGCCCCGCGAGCGCGGCCGCTACAGCGGACTCATCGGCATGGTGTTCGGGGTGTCCACCGTGCTGGGGCCGCTGGTGGGCGGGTTCCTGGTGGACAGTCCGCTCGGCTGGCGGTGGTGCTTCCTCATCACCGTGCCGCTGGCCCTGTTCGCCTTCGTCGTCATCCAGTTCATGTTCACCATGCCCTTCGTCCCCCGCCGCGACGCGCCGGTGGACTGGCTGGGCGCCGGGCTGATCTTCAGCGCCGCGAGCACCGTGATCGTGCTGCTCAGCCTGGGCGGCACACAGTTCCCGTGGAACTCGCCGCTGTCCTACGCCCTGGGCGCCGGGGCCCTCCTGCTCACGGCCGCGGCCGTGGTGGTCGAGCGGCGGGCGCGGGAGCCGATCATCCCGGCACGCCTGTTCGGCGACCGGACGTTCGTACTGTCCTCGCTCGGGTCGGCCTGCGTCGGGATGATGATGTTCGGCCTGATCATCTACATGCCGCAGTACCTCCAGATGGTGCACGGCATGACGCCGACCGTGTCGGGCCTGATGACGCTGCCGCTGGTGGCGTCGTTCCTGCTCACCTCGATCGGCTCCGGCTACGCGGTGGGCGGCAGCGGCCGCTGGAAGGCCTACCCGGTCGCGGGCATGGCCCTGTGCCTGTTCGGGTTCGCCGCCCTCAGCCTGGCCTACCTGGACACCGGCCTGACCACGGTGGTCGCGGGCCAGATGATGGTCGGCCTGGGTCTGGGCCTGTGCATGCAGATCCTGCTGCTGGCGACGCAGAGCGCCCTGCCCCTGTCGGACATGGCCACGGGCACGGCCTCCGTCGTGTTCTTCCGCAACCTGGGCGGCGCCACCGGCGTGGCCGCGTTCGGCGCGGTGATGGTCGGACGGCTCAACGGCGAACTGGCCCAGGCGTCGGCCGACGCGCGGGCCCAGGTCGCGGCGGACGCCGCGGCCGGGACCGACTCGGGCGCGCGGGAACTGTCGGTCGGCCTGTCGGAGGCGGCCGAGGCCGCGCAGGGCTCCCCCGAACTGGTGCACTCGCTGCCGGAGCCGGTCCGCGAGGTGGTCGTGGGCGCCTTCGACCACGCCATGCAGGGCGTGTTCCTGGCGGGGATCCCGATCGCCGTGATCGGGCTGGTCACCGTGGTGTTCATGCGGGGTGTGCCGCTGAGCGGGGGCTCGGCGGCCAAGCGCTGACGCCCGCGGGTCACAGGTAGCGGCGGAAGCCCTCGGCGGAGCTGTCGAAGCCCAGCGCGGTGTGGAACCGGTGGACGTCCTGGCCGTTCTCGTGCGCCAGCAGCTCCACCTTGTAGCACCCGGCCCGCGTGGCGCGGTCGAGCGCGTCCTCCATGAGCGCCCGGCCGATGCCCCGGCCCCGGGCCAGGGGGTCGACCACGAGGTTGTCCACCACGGCCCAGGGCTGGGCGTCGTGGGTCAGGTTGGCCACGACGAGCAGGTCCAGGGTGCCGATGATCTGGCCGCGCTGCTCGGCGACGAGGATCGTGCGGTCGGGGTCGTTCTCCATCCGCGTCCAGGCGCGTACGGCGGCGGAGGACATGCGAACGTGCGCGCTCTGCGCGTGGGTGGTGTCGCCGAGTTCCCTGAGAAGACGCAGAATCGCACCGAGGTCCGACCGGATGGCCGCGCGGATAATCATGGCTGTCGGCATCGTAGCCGACAGCCTGCGACAAGGCGGACGTCACCCTACATCGGGCCACAAAACGCCGGGGGCGGGGACGTGGTCCCCACCCCCGGATCGCGTTCCGGACCGGTGCGCCGCGAGGGCTCGCCGCGGGCCCGGAGAGGACTGGCCGGAGAGGGCTCCCCGGGCGTTCCCGTCCGGGCGGAACCGCGGGGTCAGGGCTTGCGGATGACCCGGACGCCGTCCTCGCCCTTGGGCGGCTGGTTGTGGCCGGACTCCGGGTGGCGGTAGATACCGGTGATGCCCGGATCGCCGCCCTGCTCCTGGCCCTTCTGGCCCTGCTGCGGACCGGACTGCGGCTGCTGCGGACCCGCCTGGCCCTGCTGCGGGCCGGGCTGCGGCTTCTGGTCGCCCTCGGGGGCGGGACCGGTGAAGCGGGCGCCCTGCGGGGGGCGGGGAGCGGACTGGGCCTGGTCCTTCGGGGAGGAGTTCCCCGCCTGGTCCTGGCCGGTCTGCTCCGGCTTGGCCACCGGCCTGATGCGCACGGTCGCCTCGTCCGGCTGCTGCTGGAGCGGAGGCAGCTTGGTGGTGGCCTCGTCCTTGTCCCCGGGCGCGGCCGGGGCCGGCTTGGCCGGAGCGGGCGCGGCCGCCTCGGGGCGGGGCTGGGGCCGGGAGGGCTCCGCGGCGCGCTCGGGGGCCTTGGCCGCCGCGGCGGGCTTGGCCGGGGCCGGCTTGGCCGGGGCGGACGCGGCGGCCACCTCGTCGCGGGAGAGCCCGCTCTCCAGTGCGCCCGCCTTGTCCTCGGCCGCGACCAGGTCGGCCAGGGTCGAGTGCATGTCCTTGAGGCGGCGCAGCGCCTCGGCGTGCGTGGCGGTGAGGGTGGCGAGCCTGCGGTCCGCGGTGTCGTGGATCTTCTTCGCGCGCGCCTCGGCCTCGTTCAGGCGGCGCTCGCCCTCCTGCTTGGCCTGCTCCCGGAGCTGGTCGGACTCCTTCTTGGCGCTGTCGACCATCGAGTGGGCCTCCGAGCGCGCGGAGGACAGGATCCGCTCGGCGTGCTCCTCGGCGTCCTTGCGGTACTTGGCGATCTCGTCCTGGGCCTTCTTCTCGGCCTCCTTCACCTCGGACTCGACCTTGGAGCGGCGCTCCTGGGCCTCCTCCTCGGCGATGCGCAGGATCTCGGCCATGCGCTCGCTGATCTGCTCGTGCTCCGGCTTGACCTGCGCCTTCTCGCGGGCGATGGCGAGGTCGCGCTTGTACTGCTCCAGCTCGTCGTCCAGCCGCTGGAGGCGCTCGCGCAGACTCTTGACCTGGTTGTCCGTCCGCACGAAGTAGTCGTCGACGTGCGCCTTGTCATAGCCGCCCTTGCGCACCGTCGGAAACCTGTCCTGCTGGAGTCCGCCGCCCGGCAACATATCGCTCATGTGCCCTTCATGTCCTTACACCGTTGTGACTGTACGACGCAGAAGGTGCGAGTTGACCCGTACCCATTGTCACCACGACACCTGACCGGTCTCGTTAGCGACATACGCCCGATAGTGCCCTTTTCTGCATACCGGCTCGACCGCCTGGGGGCACCGGTCGGGAGCGGAGCGTAACGCCGTGGACACCGTCCAGGCGACCAAGGTAGACACGCGCGGCGCGGCCGCGTCAAGATCCCCGACCGGACATCGCCGTGCGGACCCCGGTCACGTTCTTACTAAGGTATGCGCGATCATCCCCGTACGGGGGCAGAGCGGTCAACTTCCCGCTGATCCGCCCCCTCCCGGGGGAGACGGACACGGCGGTACGAGACGCAGGGAGGGCCACGAGATGGACAACGGCCGCACGGAAGGCGGGCCCGCGGGGCCCCGCGTGGGCGGAGCGGACTTCGGACGACCGGAGGTCCACCCGAGCGCGTGGATCGCGCCCGGCGCGGTGGTGGTCGGCCGCGTGCGCCTGGGCGCCCGGAGCAGCGTGTGGTACGGGTCGGTGCTGCGCGCCGACACCGAGGACGTCGTCGTCGGTGACCGGGTCAACATCCAGGACCAGTGCGGCCTGCACTCCGACCCCGGTGAGCCCGTGATCCTGCACGACGACGTGAGCCTGGGCCACAAGGCGATGGTGCACGGCGCGGTCGTGGAGGAGGGCGCGCTCATCGGCATCGGCGCCATCGTGCTGGGCGGCGCCCGCGTCGGCCGGGGCGCCCTGGTCGCGGCGGGCTCCCTCGTGCCGCCGGGCAAGACCGTCCCGCCGGACACGCTGTGGGCGGGGGTGCCCGGCAAGGTGGTGCGGGAGCTCAACGACAACGACCGGCTGGTGCTCCAGCACACTCCGGCCCACTACGCGGCGCTCGCCGCCCAGCACCAGGACGTCACCTGGGCCTAGCGTCACGCCGGGTGGGGACGAAAGTCGTACCCGGGGCACCCGGCGCGGTGGTCCGAAAGCACCGCGCCCGCCCAGGTGGGGCCCCCTCCTGGCTAACCCGGGTGACTCCGCCGCCTGGTCCTCACGGGTCATGCGCACCGGCCCGCCCTGCGCGTAGCCTGGTACTCCTCACGTCCGCGTGGGTCCGGATCCGTCGCACCCGTACCCACGGCACTCCGGCGCGGGGTGTCCCGTCCTGCCGCGACACCGTTGTCTCAGGGGGTGAGCTCACGTGAACCGCAGCCTCGACCTGCACGACCACCTCCACGACCACGTCGCGCTGGACGAGATCGAACTGTACGCCGAGGTGCTCATCGCGGTGGCCGACGCCGACCGCCCGCTCAGCCCCGAGGAGATCGACCGGGTGCTCGGGCTGTCCGGGACGCCCGCGGCCCCCGCCGGACCTGCCCGCTCCGCCAGCACGCTCCCCTGCGTCGGCCCCGGACCCGCCGACGGGACGGCACACGTCCGCGATCCCGCCCCCGAGCGGCCTCCCCGGGCGGCGGGACCCGTGCCCGGCCCCGCCCAACCGCGCGACGAGGGCCCCGGCACGCGGCGCTCATGGTCCACCGATCCGCTTCCGGCCGAGTACCGGCTGCCGCCCGCGGTGCTGCCCGCGCCCCGCGACGTGCCCGAGCCCCACATCCTGTGGTCCCCGCTGCCCCTCGCCCCCTGGCACGTCTGAGGCCGTTCGCCCCTCCCCGCCCACGGCCCGGAGGCCCAGGACGGAGCCCGGCCGCACCGGCCGGCCGCGCTGACCGACCGCCCCGCACGTCCACGTTGTCCATTCGCGCTGCCCAACCGAGCTGACCGACCGCACCGGCCGGCCGCACCGGCCGACCGCGCTGTCCGGTGGCGGCCCGATCCGGCCACGGCGGCCCGTCTCCGCGCGCCCCGGTCTGGGTAGTGCTTCTGTGGGCCCCGGCCCCCGGGAACCCCCCCAGCAGCACACAGGAGCCCCTGATGCCACCAGGACCGGACAGGCCGGACCGCGGCGACCGACACCGCGTCGGTCCGCGCCCCCGCACCGACGGCCGCGAGCCCGACAACGCCCGTCGGGTCACCCTCACCATCGCCCTCGTCGTGACCTTCGCCTTCCTGCTGGCCACCGCGGCCGGACTCGGCTGGTTCCTCTCCGACGGCGGGCCCCTGTCCGGTTCGGCTCCGGAGTCCGCCGAGGAGGGCGGTGACGCGGCCGACGGCGGCGGCGCCGGGGAGGGCGACAGCGGCGGAGGCGGCGCAGGGGACGAGGACACCCCGCGGGACCCGGCGGACGGCGGGGACACCGCCGCGGACCCCCCGGCCGGACTGGCCTACGAACTCCCCGGTGAGGAGTGGCACAGACTCGGCGACGGGGAGGTCCCCTCGGAGTACACCTCCTACGCGGTCCTCGGCCCGGCCGAGGACCCGGACGCGGTCATCGTCACCGGCACCGAGGAACTCGGTTCGGTGGAGCCGATCGCGGTGGCCGGGGTGCGACTGGCCGTGGACTTGGCCGCCGACCTGGCCGCCGAGGGCGGCGTGTGGGCCGAGCCCTCCGGGCAGACCGACGTGGACGGGCTGCCCGCCTTCGGGGCGACCATGGGCAGCGACTCGGGGGACACCTACGGCCGCTTCGTGATCGTGGAGCTGGACGACGGCCGGGGCGCGTTCATGCTCGGGGTGAACACCGCGGGCGGGGAGGGCGCCAGCGAGGACATCGACGCGGCCTTCGACTCGGTGGGCACGCGCTGAAGCGGGACGTCAGAGCGGCAGGACGGCGCGGAGCAGGAAGCCCCCCTCCGGGGTGCGGGCCGCGGAGAGGGTGCCGCCGCCCATGGCGACCCGCTCGGACAGACCGGCGAGCCCGTTGCCCGACTCCCTCCCGTCCTGGCCGCCGCCCCGGGCGCGGTCGTTGAACACCTCGACCACGAGCGTCCGGGGGCCCACGGCGCTGTCGCGGGCGAGGGTGAAGCTGATCTGGCACTCGTTGGCGTCGCTGTGCCGCAGGACGTTCGTGCCGCCCTCGCGCACCACCCAGGCGGCGAGCGCGGCGGTCCGCGGCGGCAGGTCCAGCCCCTCCAGCCCGGTGGCGACCGCCCTGGTCCCCCCCGCGTCGAGCACCGCGCGGACGGCCTCCGTCTCGCCCGCCAGGTCGACCTCCCGGTAGCCGCTGACCGCCGACCTCACCTGCTGGAGCGCCTGTCTGGCGAGCACCTGCACCTCCGCCATCTCCGCGCCCGCCCGCCCGGGGTCCCGCTCCACGAGCCGTCCGGCCAGCTGGGCCTTGACCGCGAGCGCGGAGAGGCTGTGCCCGAGCAGGTCGTGCATGTCGCGGGCGAAGCGGAGCCGCTCCTCGCTCACCGCGAGCTGGGCGCGGGCCCGCTGTCCCGCGACGGCCTCGCGGCTGATGTCCCACAGCCAGATCATGGAGAGCGAGGCCCCGGCGAACATCAGCCCGCTGAAGACCATCACCAGCCACACCAACAGGTAGAGGAGCGGCTGGAACTGCGTCTCGAACCCGTAGAACGGGACCACGAGCCAGGGCAGCGCCAGCAGGGCGGCGGTGACGTACGCGCTGCGCCTGCGCGGGGCGAGGAAGACCCCGGTCCCCCACCACGCGGCCAGGAAGAACACGGTGTTGATCGGCTCCTGGAGGCACAGGACGACCACGACGATCAGGCCGAGCGAGGTCCAGTAGGCGCGCGGGTCCGGCTTGCGCCGACCGTCCAGCCTGGCCCGGAGCATCACGATCAGCAGCACGGCGATCGGCACGGAGGCGATCACCCCGGTCAGGGAGCGCCACAGGGGCCAGTCCGAGGCCGCGGCCGTGATGACGTCCACCAGGGGCATCCCCACGACGAGCAGCGCGGTGAAGCCCACCGAGACGATGACGATGCGCCGGGCGAAGCGGACCCTGCGGTCGCCCTCCCGGTCGGAGGCCGTGTACTCGGCGGAGGGCGTGCCGTGATCGCTCAACGTGACTCCTCGGTGTGTCGGGTCCCGTCGGGCAGCGGGAGGACGGCTCTGAGCAGGAAACCGCCGTCGTGGGTACGGTTCGCCGACAGTGTGCCACCCTCCCGTACGACACGTTCGGAGAGCCCGGCCAGACCGCTGGCCGAGGCCGCGCCGTCCTCCGGGCCGCCGCGCGCCCGGTCGTTGGACACCTCGACCACCAGTGCCCTCCCCCCGTGCCCGGCTTCCCCGTCCACGGAGAAGGAGATCCGGCAGCGGCGGGCGTCGCTGTGCCGCAGGATGTTGGTGGCCCCCTCGCGCACCACCCAGGCGGCGATTCCGGCCGCGGCCGGGAACTGTTCCGGGGCCGCCGTTCCGGTGACGACGGTCTCGGTGCCGTTGGCGCGCAGGACCGCGCCGATCGACTCCACCTCCGCGGCCAGGTCCACACCCCGGTAGCCGCTGACCGCCGACCTCACCTGCTGGAGCACCCTGCGGGCCAGTTCGTGGACCTCCTCGATCTCGGCCGCGGAGCCCGCCGGATCGCTCTCCAGCAGCAGTTCGGCCCGTCTGGCCCTGACAGCGAGCGTGGTCAGGCCCTGGCCGATCACCCCCTGCATGTCCTGGGCGAACCGGAGCCGCTCCTCGCTCACCGCCAGCCGGGTGCGGGCGTGCTCCCCCTCCAGAGCCTCGTTCGTGGCCTCCCACAGGCGGAACATGGTCAGGGCGACGAACCAGATCACGAGGGTCCAGCCCACGGAGAACAGGCTGGAGAACACCAGCACGAAGAGGGGTATGTCCACCAGTGTGACGGACGGGTGCAGCCAGGGCAGCACCAGCAGGGCGAGGCCGACGAGGAGGGAACGCCTCCACGGGACGGAGAAGGCCGCCACCCCCCACCAACACGTGCAGGTGAGGAAGACGTACGGAGTGACCTGCATGAGGAGGCACGCCAGGAGGAGCAGTGCGAGCGAGCCCCAGTAGAGCCGGGGGTCGGCGATCCTCCTCCCGTCCACCCGGCTCCGGATCATGCACAGGCACAGCAGCGCGCAGAACAGGGCGACCACGGTGGACACCGCGGGAGGCCAGGTCCTGAACCCGTCCTCCGAGCCGACGGAGCGGGCCCCGGACAGAAGCAGTTCCATGAACGGCGCGAAGGGCACCATCAGCGCCAGCGAGCCCAGCGTCCACAGGATGCACCACCGCGCGAACCGGAGCCTGCGCAGGAAACGGGGGTTCGTGCCCGCGTCGGCCCCTGGAACGGGAGAGGGGACCGCCGAGTCCGCCGCCCCGTGCCCGCCGGTGAACGTGTCCTGGGAACCCACCGCTCCTCCTCTCCTCCGCCGTGGCCGACGGCTCCTCCGCGCCGCTGTGGCCGACGGCTCCTCTCCGGCCGCCGTCGGCCGCACCACAACCACCGTAGAAGCCGCGGAGCCCCTCCGAACGGTTGTCCACAGGCCTTTCCGGACCCGCGCGGGAAAAGGCCGGGGCAGGCCGTCCGCCCCGGCCTCCCCGGCGCCCCGCGCCCGCCCTACGGCTGGCGGGGGTCCCACCTGAAGTAGCGGCGCACCAGCAGGGCCAGCACCGCGATCCAGGCGAGCATGATCCCGATGGAGGGCAGGGCCGCGACCCACAGGGCGAGGTAGCCCTTCTCCTCCCCGTCCCCGAAGCCCCGGAAGGCGTCGTAGCCGGAGTAGGCGGTCTGCGCCATCTCCCCGGCGGGGACCGACGGGACGAAGCCGATGACCACGCGAGCGGTCTCCGGCAGGAACTCCAGCGGGATGAGTCCGCCGCCCACGAACAGCAGGACCAGCATGGGCAGCATCGAGATCATCTGGGCGGACTCGGCGTTGCGGACGACCGGGGTGATGAGCAGCCCCATCAGGGAGAACATGACGGAGCTGAGGACGACCGCGACGACGAGCATCAGCGGGTCCCGGGGAAGGCTGCCGAAGAAGACCAGGACCAGGGCGGCCACCACCACCGTGATCGCCAGGGAGAAGACCACCACGGCCCCGATGACGCCGCCGAAGACCGCCGACTGGGACACCCCGCTGACCCGCAGCCGCTTGAGGACCAGGGACTCCCTCCGCGCGGTGAACACGTTGGAGGGGTGGCCGACGCCCAGGATGAGCCCGATGGAGCCGATGGTGGCGACCATGGCCATCTGTCCCATCCCGAAGCCGGGGACGACCTCGTCGTCGGGGAGGTTCGTGGTCATGAAGGCGAAGAAGAGCGGCAGGGCCAGGTACATCCAGGCGGTCTTGTACCGGGCGAACAGGGTGAACTCGGTCCGGGCCAGGCGGACGGCCTGCCTGGTCCAGCTGACGGTGGGCCGGGCGCCGGTGGCGCCAGTGGCGGGGGCGGCGGTGTTCGCGGTCATCGCGGTGTCTCCTCGAAGGACTGTGCGGGGCAGGGGGGGCACGGAGCGCTGCGGCGCGCGTCAGACCAGGTCGGCGGCGCCGTCGGCGACCCGGAGGAACACGTCCTCCAGGGAGGCGCTGCGCACCTGGAGGCTGCGCAGGACGGTGCCGTTCTCCACGGCCCAGGACACGAGCGCGGCCACCGCGTGGTGCGCCCTCTCCTCGACGTCCCCCCGCGTGACCGTGTAGGTGGCCCACAGCGCCTGGCCGCGCGTCTCCACGGAGACGTCCGCGCCCTCGACGCGGGGCAGGTCGGCGGTGCGCACGTTCGGGGGCAGCACGAAGCTCACCCGGTCGCCCCAGCCCGCGAGGACCTCCTGGATCGTCCCCTCCACGCGGACCTCGCCGCGGTGCATGATCGCCAGCCGGTCGGCGAGCCGCTCGGCCTCCTCCAGGTAGTGGGTCGTGAGCAGGACCGCCACGCCCTCCCGTTTGAGGTCGTTGACGATGCGCCAGGTCTCGATGCGGCCCTCGGCGTCCATGCCGGTGGTGGGCTCGTCCAGGTACAGGACCTCGGGCCTGGTCAGCAGGGCCAGCGCCAGGTCCAGGCGGCGCTTCTGCCCCCCGGACAGCTGGCGGACCGCGACCCCGCGCTTGTCGGCGAGGCCGACCAGCTCCAGCGTCTCGTCCGTGTCCCTGGGCGTGGCTGCGAGGTCGCGGGCCAGGTGCAGGGTCTCGGCGACGCTCAGGTCCTCCAGCAGGCCGCTGCCCTGGAGGACGGCGTTGGTGCGCTCCCGGACTCCGGCGGGCTGGCCGTAGGGGTCGAGGCCGAAGACCCGGACACTGCCGGAGCTGGGGCGGCGGAAGCCCTCCATCGTCTCGATGGTGGTGGTCTTGCCCGCGCCGTTGGTCCCGAGGAGGGCGAAGAGCTCGCCGGGGTGGATCTCGAAGGAGACCCCCTTGACCGCCTCGAAGTCGCCGTAGTGCTGGTGGAGGTCGCGGACGACCACCGCCGGGCCGGTGGCGTCCTGTCGGCCGGGGCCGGTCGCTGCGGTGCTCGCTGTCGTCGTCATGTACCCAGGTTCCCGCGGAGCGGCCCACGCGGAACAGACGCCGTTATCACCGGCCGCACGGGGGAACCTACCGGCGCGCGCACTGACAAATGTCATCGGGCCGGCGCGGCGGCCGCTGGTGCGCGGTCGTGGCCGCGCCCTCGGACCCCTCGGCCGCGCCCGCCTTCCGACGACCGCTCATCCGCGGTCGTAGCCCTGGGGGACGGGGTGTCCGGCCAGCCGGTGCACCTGGACGGCGACGTCGTCGGGGGTGCGCGCCGGGCGGGTGAAGGGCAGGTGCACGTCCTGGTGGCCCAGCGCGGTCTCCACCCGCAGCCGCAGCCCGAGGCGGTCCACGCCCAGGGGCCTGGGCCGGCCTCCGCGCGCGGCGCCGGGAGCGGCGGCCAGCAGGTCGCCCACCAGGTCCGGATGGTCCTCGTCGAGGTGGCGCAGCCAGGGCGCCTCCCAGAGGCAGAACGGGTCGGGGCGCGCTGCGGCCAGTTCGGCCGGATCGAGCACGTGGGCCCCGTCGTGGTCGGACTGGACCACCAGGGCGGTGCGCAGGACCACCATCGTCAGGCCGTGCCCGATCTCCAGCAGCCGGTCGTCGGTGGCGGCCTCGGGCAGCCGGGCCGCGCGGACGCGGGCGTGGGCGTGCTCCAGGGCCTCCACGGCGCCGCTCACCCACAGCACCGCCCGCACCCTGTCGCGCATCAGCACGGGTGACAGGTCGGTGAACTCCGCCATCACCACGGGGCCCCTGGGTCGGGGGTCCGTGAGCGGGTGGCCGTCGGGCAGCAGGAGGCTCACGGCGCCGTCGGCGTGCACGTGGCAGGGGGCTTCCTCCAGGTGCACGGTCCCCGCCTCGCCGAACCGGTCCGAGGCCGCCGCCACGGTCACCGGACCGCCGCGGGCCAGGGTGGAACGGGCGCGATCGGCAGGAGGAGGAACGGGGGCGTTCACGGGCGACCACCTCGAATAGAAGACAGTCAGGTAAGGCTAACCTAAATCACCCTTCCCTGGAAGTCCCTCCCCCGCACCGCGTCCACGGGGGCGGTACCGGTGCGGGCGGTGGCCGGGGCCGCGATCGCCGCCCCGCACCGCGCTCACCGGGGCGGTACGGCCGCGCGAAGGGAAGAGGGAAACGGCCCTGAGCGACCACGAGGCCATCGCGGTGGCGCTGCCGACGGGGCCGCACCGCACACGGGAGGCGGCCGCAGGAGCCTCCACCTTCCCGGCGCCCCCGCCCCCGCGGGCCGTCCCGACTGGCGCCCGCACCGACGGCGCGGACGTTCCCCGCACGGGACGCCTGCCCGTACGGGACGTCTACCCGCGTGTGACCGCCGCGACCGCCGCCTCCACCGCGGCGCGCTGGGCGTCCAGCGGGGAGCCCGGGGGCTGGCGGACGGCGCTGAGCCAGATCCCGTCCACGAGGACCAGCAGGAGTTCCACCAGGGCGTCCGGGTCCTGCCCGGGGGCCAGTTCCCCCTGCTCGCCCGCCCAGCCGACGGCGGCGCGCAGAGCGGCGCGGGCCCGGACGTCGAACCCGGCCAGGACCTCCGCGAACTCGGCGTCCACGGCCGCGCGGGCGTAGAACGCCGACCAGACGCGGGCCTCGGCCAGGCGCTCGTCGTCGGTCGGCAGCAGGTCGGTGAGCACCTGCCGCAGCCCCTCGGCGAAGGACAGCAGCCCCGGGCCGATCCGCACCCGGGCGAGCCGCGCGGCGACCGCGTCGACGACCTCGTGCATGGCGAAGAGGAGAAGCGCCTCCTTGGTCCCGAAGTCGCGCTGGACGGCTCCGACGGAGAGTCCGGCCTCGGCCGCCACGGTGCGGATGCTGACGCTCTCCAGGCCCTCGCGGGCGGCGATCCGGTGCAGGGCGGCGGCCACCTGTCGGCGGCGTCCGTCCTTGTCCACGTACCTGGGCACGGCCACATTCTGACACACCCCCCGTTCTGATACGTTCGTATCGATACGGACGTATCGAAAGAGTTCTCGAAGGGGAGACCATGGACCGACGGAACCGCGCCGCCGCGGCCGCCCGCTGGCTGGCGACCGCCCTCGCGGGCACGACCGCGCTTGTCGGCGCGGGCGCCGCCGCGCTCGTCCTGCTGCCGCCGCCCTCCTGGGACGCGTGGCAGTACGGACTGCTGGTACTGGAGTTCAGCCTGGTGTTCGCCACCCTGGCCGTCGTCGGCCTGGTCCCGGCCCTGTTCGCGGCGGGGAGGCCGCGCCTCCGCGAGGGCACCGGGCGGCGTCCGGACGCGGGAAGCAGGGGAGCGGTGTGGCGTCGGCGCCTCGCCGCGGCGGCCGCCACGGCCAACGGCGCGGTACTGGTCGCCGCGCTCGTCCCGCCCGGGACGATCTGGTCCACCGCACACGCGGAGGGAGCCCGGCTCGACCTCGGCGAGTACGCCGCCGGACTCGCCACCAGCGCCGACCGCGCACCCGAGACCCGCGTCTACCTGCGCACCGGCGAGTCGGCGGTCGGGGACGCCTCCGACCCGCAGGACCTGGAACTGGACGTGTGGGAGCCCGAGCGGCGGCGGGGGGACGCCCCGCCACCGATCGTGGTGAACGTCCACGGAGGCGCGGACGACCTGCCGCAGAGCCTCCTGCCCCGCTGGGACGTGTGGCTGGCCGACAACGGGCACGTGGTGTTCGACGTCGACTACCGCTACTTCCCCGACGGCGACTGGTCGGTGCCGGTCTCCGACGTCAAGTGCGCGATCGGCTGGGCCCGCGAGCACGCCGCGGAGTACGGGGCCGACCCCGGCCGGATCGCCGTCACCGGCCAGTCGGCGGGCGGCCTGCTCGCCCTCCTGGCCGCGTACAGCTCGGACGAGGAGATCCCCCCGAGCTGCGACGTGCCCGACACCGGCGTCGACGCGGTCGTGGCCTGGTACGCGGTGGCCGACGGTACCGCCGAGGCGCCCGAGCTGCCCTGGCGCCAGCGCAACTCCCCGATGGGCGGCGACCTCCTGGAGGAGAGCGAGCGCCTGATGGGCGGCTCCGTGGCGGAGCTGCCCGAGGAGTACGCGATGAGCTCGCCCATCACGTACGTCTCGCCGGAGGTTCCGCCCACGATGCTGATCACGCCCGGCCACGACCTGTTCGTGGGCCCGGAGGACAACCGCCGCCTCGCCGCCCGGCTCGACGCGGCCGGGGTCCCGCACCGGCACCTGGAGATCCCCTGGGCGGAGCACATGTTCGACCTCAACTGGGGAGGGTTCGCCAGCCAGGTCACCCGGCACGGCCTGGACGGGTTCCTCGACGAACACCTCGCCGCCTCGCCGTGAGCGGTTCCGCCTCCGGCCCGGAAGTGCCCCTGCCCCGGCCATGAGCGGCGCCGCCTCGGCCCTGTGAACGGCTCTGCCCCCGGTCGCTGAACGGCTCCTCGCCGTCAGCGGTTCCGGCCATCCCCGCGAGCCGTCACGGTCCGGAGCGCGCGGTCGGGACACGGAGTCCCGGGCACGGTGCCGCGCCGGACCGCCGGTGAACGGCGCAGGGGCCGGGGAGCCGACCGTGCGGTCGGCTCCCCGGCCCCTGCGCGGGCTCGGTGCCCTGGTCCGGACCTCGCGTCAGCCCTGGGCGTCGGCGGTCTCGGCCTCCTCCTTGGGGGCCTCGCCCCGGACCGAGCGCAGCAGCAGCTGGGAGACGTCCACGACCTCCAGCGTCTCCTTCGCCTCGCCCTGCGACTTCTTCTCGTTGATCGCGTCGCCGAGCATGACCTGGCAGAACGGGCACGCGGTGGAGACGGTGTCGGGGTTGGTGGTCAGCGCCTCGTCCACCCGCTCGGTGTTGATGCGCTTGCCGATCCGCTCCTCCATCCACATGCGGGCGCCGCCGGCGCCGCAGCAGAAGCCCCGCTCCTTGTGGCGGTGCATCTCCTGCGTCTTGACTCCCGGCACCTGCGCCATGATGTCGCGCGGCGGCGTGTACACCTTGTTGTGGCGGCCCAGGAAGCAGGGGTCGTGGTAGGTGATGTTCTCCTCCACGGAGTTGACCGGCGTGAGCCTGCCCTCCTCCACGAGCTTGGCCAGCAGCTGGCTGTGGTGCACGACCTCGTAGGTACCGCCGAGCTGCGGGTACTCGTTGGCGAGCGTGTTGAAGCAGTGCGGGCAGCTGGCCACGATCTTGGTGACACCGGCCTCGTTCAGCGTCTCCACGTTCTGCTGGGCGAGCATCTGGAAGACGTACTCCATGCCCAGGCGGCGCGCGGGGTCACCGGTGCAGGCCTCCATGCCGCCCAGCACGGCGAACTCGACGCCCGCCATGTCGAGCAGCTCGGCGATGGCCTTGGTGGTCTTCTTGGCGCGGTCCTCCAGGGCACCGGCGCAGCCGACCCAGAACAGGTACTCGGTGCCCTCGGGGAGCTTGTCCTCGACGACCTGCACCTCGACCGGGTTCTCCTCCCGGGAGGCCAGCTCCTCGATCCAGTCCATGCGCCGGTCCTCGGCCATGCCCCACGGGTTGGCCTTGTTCTCCAGGTTCTTGAGGAGCGTGTTGGCCTCGGACGGGAAGTTGGACTCGACCATCACCTGGTAGCGGCGCATGTCGAGGATGTGGTCGATGTGCTCGATGTCCACCGGGCACTGCTCGACGCAGGCGCCGCAGTTGGTGCAGGCCCACAGCTCGTCGGGGTGGATGACGCCGTTCTCCTCCTCGGTGCCGACCAGCGGCCGGTTGAGGAGGGCGAGGACGTCCACGCCCGCGTGGCTCTCGTCGGGCTTCTCGGCGAGGGTCTCCTCGGTGATGCCCTGGAGCAGGTACGGGGCCTTCTCGTAGGTGTGCTGCTGGAGGTCGAGGATGACCTTCTTGGGCGAGAGCGGCTTGCCCGTGTTCCAGGCGGGGCACTGGGACTGACAGCGCCCGCACTCGGTGCAGGTGGTGAAGTCCAGGAGGCCCTTCCAGGTGAAGTCCTCCAGCTTGCCCGCGCCGAACGGGTCCTCGTCGGGGTCGGCCTCCTCGAAGTCGAGGGGCTTGGTGCCGGACTTGTCCATCATCTGCTTGGCCGCGCCCAGGGACGGGGACCCGTCGGCGTTGCGCTTGAAGTAGATGTTGACCGGCGCGAGGAAGCGGTGCCAGCCGATGCCCATGGTGAGCACGCGGGCGATGACCACGAAGAACAGGTAGCTGATGATCAGCTTGAACGCGGCGACCAGCGCGATGGCGGGCTCGGCGACCGCGGGGTCGCCGGGCAGGATCGCGCCGAGGCCGGTGGAGATCGGCGTCGCCCAGGCCGGGAACGGGAAGTCGCCCATGGCCGACTTGAGACCGCGGATCACGAAGATCGAGATCAGCAGGCCCCACAGGTAGGCCTCGACGTAGTACGCCGTCCAGTGCCGGGAGTTGGTGAACCGGGACTGGCGGCCCAGGCGCTTGGGCCCGTTGAGCAGGCGGTAGACGGTCAGGCCGACGATGCCGACGAGGCTGGCCGCGGCGATGAGCTCGATGGCCAGGCCGTACAGGGCCCAGTCGTAGATGATCGGCAGCTTGAAGTGCGGGTCGAAGACCTCGCCCTGGGCCTCCACGACGGTGAAGACCAGCAGCGGGAACGAGACCATGACGAACCAGTGGGCGACGCCGATCCACGGCCGCTTGAGCATCCGCCCGTGCCCGAGGATCTCGATGAGCGCCATGGTGAACCGCTGTCCGAACGGCCCCTTGCGCTCCGGCTCCACCGAGCGGCCCACACCCACGGTTCGCACGATCTGGCGGATGCCCAGAGCGAACATGGTGAACGCGACCACGGCGAAGACCGAGGTGATGATGCCCAGTGTCAGGTACAGCATCGTCCGTGGCCTCCCATCCTGCTTCGTCGTCCGGTGCGCCACACACCGGGGGTCGAACTATATGTTACTAGCGAGTAATGCCGCGGTCGCCACCGGATGCCCGACCGCTCGCGGAACGGACACCCCGCCGCCGTCGCCGCGGGCCGCCGGGTCGCGGAACCCGGTCGGCACGCCCGCGCCGGTGCCGTCCGGCGCTGGCGCCGGTACCGGTGTGACAGGACCGCGCGGGTGCGCCCGAACGCGACTCGGGCACACCGCACGTCCTATATGTAGCGGACGGCGGACGCGGGACGACTCGACGGGGGTATCGGTGACTTCACCGTCTCTCCCCTACTACCAGGTTGCGGCATCGCCGGGAGTGGAACAACCACGGATCCGCGGCTGTGGACAACCTCCGGGAGCCTCCAGCGGGGGTGCGCCCGGAGCCGCCGCCGGGGGCCTCCACCAGGGGCGCGCCCGGAGCCGCCGCCGGGGCCCCACCAGGCGCGCCCGGGACCGTTCCCGGGCGCCCTTCCCTGGTGCCCTTCCCGAGAGCCCTTCTCGGGGCCACCTCCGAGGCCCGCGCCCGAGGGCCGGGCACGAGGACCGCGCCGGAGGACCGGGCACGGGGGCCGAGCGCGAGGTCCGTCCCCGCGAACGGTGCGCGGCGCTCGGGCACGGCAAAGCCGGGGACGCCCTGGGACCCCCCATCTTCCAGTCTCGCGAAGGGACCCGGCCTCCGACAACGCCCGCCCTCCGCCTGTGGACGACTCCCCGGGGCGGGGACCTCGGGCGGCGCGGCGCCTGGGACCCGCCCCGGGCGGGCCCCGGCGGAGCGGGTCGGGCGGGGCCGTCGGCGCTCAGGCGCAGCCGCCGAGCTCGCAGATGTCGGTGCGCGAGGTGGACACCTTCAGGTCGTCGTACCAGACGTAGCTGTCGTGGGCCGGGGCGAAGCCCTCGGTGGAGCCGCCGAAGAAGGTCGAGAGGTAGGCCTTGTCCACCAGGTCGTCGTCGGTCACCAGGCGAAGGCCGGTGACCAGCGCGGCGGGCTCGCCGTTGTAGAAGACCTCGATCTCCCCGTCGGGCTCGGCCCGGCCGTCGGTGACCGTGTTGACGCGGACCCGCTGGGCGATGTGCACCCACTCGCCCCGGGGGAGGTGGACGACGGACCCGTCCGCGACGAGGGGCTCGGAGTCGCCGAACTCGCCCGCCTTGTCCATGTGGTAGTAGTACAGCTCCGCCTTGCCGTCGCGGCGCCAGACCACGCGCGAGCTGTAGCCGTTCTCGCCCGTGCAGACGTCCCCTCCCGAGCAGCCCGCGCCCCCGGCCAGCCCGAAGCCCAGCTTTCCGCCGAACGAGGTGGTTCCCCAGCTGAAGTCCTCGTCCAGGCGCGCCCAGAAGGACAGGTAGTACTCGCGCGCCGGGGAGAGCTGGAACGGCGCCAGCCCGCCGGACTCCTGCGCGCCGATCCTCCCCTCGGGGTAGAGCACGCGCAGCGACTGCCCACCCCCGTGGGCGGGCACCGAGTCGTCGATGACGGCGCGCTCCTCCAGTCCCCTGGCGCTGGAGGCGTACCAGCCGTCCTTCTCCCATTCGTCGAGGGTGTAGGCGGTGCCCGCGGCCGGGCGCTCGAAGGTGTTGTGCCGGTACGTGGACGAGAAGGCGTCCCCGGCGTCCCCGGTGGACGCGGAACCGTCCCCGGCGGTCGCCGCGGTGTCCTCCGCGGTTCCGGAGCCCTCCCCGGCGGTCGCGGCAGCGCCCTCCGCGGCCCCGGGGCCCTCGCCGGCGGTCGCGGCAGCGCCCTCCGCGGACGCGGAACCGTCGCCGGAGGGCTCGGCGGCCTCCCCCGCCGGCACCGCGACGCCACCGGTGGACGGTGAGGCCTCCGCGGCGGGCGGCGAGGTCTCCACGACGGGTGCGGTGGTGTCCCCGGCCGACCGCGGTTCGTCCTCGGCGGACGCGGGGGCGGCGCCCAGCGCGGGCAGCAGCACCGCGGCGGCGAGAGCGGAGGCGAGCAGGGCCTTGGGCGTCACGGGCGTCTCCGTTTCAGGGGTACGGCGTTTCAGGGGTACGGCGGACGCGGCGGGAAGCCGCCGCGGCGGTCGCCGCCCGGCGGCACCGGCGCTTGGGCACCGGCGCGTCGGCGGCAGGGCCATCGTCGGCCGCCGACCGGGAACGCCCGGCGCCGCGACACGGGCGTTTCCCTCCGCTTGACCTGAAGGCGCCCCTCCGGTGACCGCGCCTGCCGGGCCGCCCGTGGCCGCGCCCCCGAAGCCACCCCAGGGGAACCCCGACCCTCCCTGATCTTGCGGGTCAAGGTTCTCCCCGACTTGTCCCGGGGTTCGCCCATATCCCCGATCAGAGTGCCCAGGTCGGGAACATCCCGGTCCGGCCGCCCGTTGTCAGGACGTAGGAACCAACTTGAGTCGGGTCAACTCAACTGACTTGACAGCCCTCAACCGACGAAGCAAAATTACGTCTGAACGACTCAACTTTGACGGAGGAAGCAACCATGGCACGTGCGGTCGGAATCGACCTCGGTACGACGAACTCGTGTGTCGCGGTCCTGGAGGGCGGCGAGCCCACGGTCATCGCCAACGCCGAGGGCGCCCGTACCACCCCGTCCGTCGTCGCCTTCGCCAAGAACGGTGAGGTGCTCGTCGGCGAGGTCGCCAAGCGCCAGGCGGTCACCAACGTCGACCGCACCATCCGCTCGGTCAAGCGCCACATCGGCACCGACTGGACGGTGAAGATCGACGACAAGACCTTCAACCCCCAGCAGATCAGCGCCTTCGTGCTCCAGAAGCTCAAGCGCGACGCCGAGGCCTACCTGGGCGAGGACGTGACCGACGCGGTCATCACCGTCCCGGCCTACTTCAGCGACTCCCAGCGCCAGGCCACCAAGGAGGCCGGCACCATCGCGGGCCTCAACGTCCTGCGCATCATCAACGAGCCGACCTCGGCCGCGCTGGCCTACCACCTGGAGAAGGAGGACGAGGCCACCATCCTGGTCTACGACCTCGGTGGCGGCACCTTCGACGTCTCCCTCCTGGAGGTCGGCGACGGCGTCGTGGAGGTCAAGGCGACCAACGGCGACAACCACCTGGGCGGCGACGACTGGGACCAGGCCATCGTCGACTGGCTGGTCGAGCGCTTCAAGAACTCCAACGGCGTGGACCTGTCCAAGGACAAGATGGCCCTCCAGCGCCTGCGCGAGGCCGCGGAGAAGACCAAGATCGAGCTGTCCAGCTCCAGCGAGTCGGCGATCAACCTGCCCTACATCACGGCCTCGGCCGAGGGCCCGCTGCACCTGGACGAGAAGCTCTCCCGCGCCGAGTTCCAGCGCCTGACCGCCGACCTGGTCGAGCGGACCAAGACCCCGTTCCAGCAGGTCCTCAAGGACGCCGGGATCAGCCTGGACCAGATCCACCACGTGGTCATGGTCGGCGGCTCCACCCGTATGCCCGCCATCGTGGACCTGGTCAAGGAGATGACCGGCAAGGACCCCAACAAGGGCGTCAACCCGGACGAGGTCGTGGCCATCGGCGCCTCGCTCCAGGCCGGTGTGCTCAAGGGCGAGGTCAAGGACGTCCTGCTGCTGGACGTCACCCCGCTGTCGCTGGGCATCGAGACCAAGGGCGGCGTGTTCACCAAGCTCATCGAGCGCAACACGACCATCCCGACCAAGCGCTCCGAGATCTTCACGACGGCCGACGACAACCAGCCGTCCGTGCAGATCCAGGTGTACCAGGGTGAGCGCGACATCGCCCAGTACAACAAGAAGCTGGGCGTCTTCGACCTGACCGGTCTGCCCCCGGCGCCGCGCGGCGTCCCGCAGATCGAGGTCGCCTTCGACATCGACGCCAACGGCATCGTCAGCGTCACCGCGAAGGACCTGGGCACCGGCAAGGAGCAGTCCGTCACCATCTCCGGCGGCTCCGCGATGTCCAAGGACGACATCGACAAGATGGTCCGCGAGGCCGAGCAGTACGCGGAGGAGGACCGCAAGCGCCGCGAGGAGGCCGAGGTCCGCAACAACGCCGAGTCCCTCGTCTACCAGACCGAGAAGGTCATCAAGGACAACGAGGACAAGGTCCCGGCGGACGTGCGCTCCGAGACCGAGGCCGCCGTCGCCGAGCTGAAGACCGCGCTGGAGGGCTCCGACGTGGAGGCCATCCGCACCGCGAGCGAGAAGGTCGCGCTGGCCAGCCAGAAGATCGGCTCCGCCATCTACAGCCAGGGCCAGCAGGGCGCCGAGGGCGACGCCCAGGGCGCCCAGAGCTCCGCCGACGACGCCGACGTCGTGGACGCCGAGATCGTCGACGAGGACAACAAGGGCACCCAGGGCAACCAGCAGTCCTGATCCCGGGTCGAGTCGAGGAAGGAGGCGTGTCTCAGATGGCACCGTCGGAGAACACCAACGGCACCGGCGACGGTGAGGAGCGCCAGGGGCCGGTGATCCGGGACAACCGCCGGATCGACCCGGAGACCGGGCAGGTCCGCAACCCCGAGGCCGAGGGCGACGCGACCGAGGAGATCCCCGAGGTCGCCGAGGAGGAGGTCGTCGAGGCCGACCTGGAGGACGTCGAGGTCCCCGACACCCCCGAGTCGGTGGTGTCGGAGGCGATCAACGCGGACGAGCGGGTCGTCGAGCTCACCAACGACGTCAAGCGGGTGCAGGCGGAGTACGCCAACTACCGCAAGCGCGTGGACCGCGACCGCGTGGCCGTCCGTGAGATCGCCACCGCCCAGGTCCTCGGCGAACTGCTGCCGATCCTGGACGACGTCGGCCGGGCCCGTGAGCACGACGAGCTCAACGGCGGGTTCAAGGCGGTGGGCGAGGCCCTGGAGGCCGTGGTCACCAAGCTGGGCCTGGAGCGGTACGCGGAGAAGGACGACGAGTTCGACCCCAACCTCCACGAGGCGCTCACCCTGGTCCCCGTCCCGGGCATCTCGGTCCAGACCGTGATCGAGGTGTTCCAGCCCGGGTACCGCATCGGTGAGCGGATCCTGCGTCCGGCCCGCGTGGTCGTCGGCGATCCCGCCGACGGCGGCGCGGAGGCCGCGGCCGGTTCCGCCGCCGAGGGCGACGCCCCCGGCGGGGAGTCCCCGGCCGCGGACGGCGCCGACGGCGGGGAAGACGACAGGTAACGGGTCCACCCGTTGACCCTCCGGCCGCGGCCCCGCGTGAGCGGCGGCCGCGGCCGGAGGCGGACCCCGGCCCGACACGGTGCGGGGTCACATGGAAGCATCGGACGCAACCGGCACCAGCGGGGGAAGGCACCAGTCGATGAGCACCAAGGACTACCTGGAGAAGGACTACTACAAGGTCCTGGGAGTCTCAAAGACCGCCTCGAAGGACGAGATCAAGCAGTCCTACCGCAAGCTGGCCAGGGAGAACCACCCGGACGCGAACGCCGACGACCCCGGCGCGGCCGACCGCTTCAAGGAGATCTCCGAGGCCTACAACGTCCTGTCGGACGAGAAGCGCCGCAAGGAGTACGACAACGCGCGGTCGCTGTTCGGCAGCTCCTACCGCCCCGGCGGCGGCACCGGCCCCGGCGGGTTCGACATGGGCGACCTGTTCGGCCAGGGCACGGGCGGAACGGGGACCGCGGGCGGCGGCGAGCGGCTGAGCGACCTCTTCGGCGGGCTGTTCGGCGGCCGCGGGCGCGGCGGGACCACCCGCAGCAGACGCGGCGCCGACGTCGAGACCGAGACGACACTGACCTTCCGCGAGGCGGCCGAGGGGGCCACACGCTCCTTCCAGCTGGCCAGCGAGTCGGCCTGCCCCACCTGTAAGGGCACCGGCGCCAAGTCGGGCACCGCCCCGCGGATGTGCCCCAAGTGCTCCGGCACCGGGCACGAGAACACCAACCTGGGCGGCTTCTCGCTGTCCGAGCCGTGCAGCGAGTGCAAGGGCCGCGGCCTGGTCGTGGACGACCCCTGCCTCACCTGCAACGGCAGCGGGCGCGGCAAGAGCACCCGCACCGTCCAGACCCGCATCCCCGGCGGCGTGTCCGACGGGCAGCGGATCAGGATCAAGGGCAAGGGCGCGCCGGGCGAGAACGGCGGCCCGACGGGTGACCTCTACGTCGTCGTCCACGTGAAGGAGCACCCGGTGTTCGGCAGGAGCGGCGACAACGTGACGATCACCGTCCCGGTGACCTTCCCCGAGGCGGCGCTGGGCGCGGACGTGCGCATCCCCACCCTCAACGGCTTCCCGGTGACCGTGAAGGTCCCGCCGGGCACGCAGAACGGGCACAAGCTGCGGGTGCGCGGCAAGGGCGCGAACCGCAAGGACGGCACCACGGGCGACATGCTCGTCACGATCGAGGTGGCGGTACCGAGGACTCTCAACGGAGACGCACGCGAGGCTCTGGAGAAGTTCCGTGCGGCGACCTCCGACTACGACCCGCGCGACGGACTCGAAACGCGGGCGAAGGGTGCGTGAACGACGTGAACGACTCCTTCGGCGCTGACGCTCCGGTCTACGTGATCTCGGTCGCCGCGGAGCTGGCGGGGATGCACCCGCAGACCCTGCGGCAGTACGACCGACTGGGGATCGTCTCGCCGGGCCGCGCGTCCGGCCGCGGGCGCCGCTACTCCATGCGCGACGTGCAGACGCTGCGCCAGGTGCAGCGGCTGTCCCAGGAGGAGGGCATCAACCTCGCCGGGATCAAGCGGATCCTGGAACTGGAGCACGAGGTGGAGCAACTGCGGGAGCAGGTGTTCCACCTGGCCAACGAGCTGGAGGCGGCCCGCCGGGCGGTGGCCCGCCGGGGCCGCCCGGCCGACGGCGGCACGGGGGTGCGCGGCGAGCTGGTACGCCGCACCCGCGTGACGATCTTCAACACCGCCGAGCCCGGGAACGACGACGAGGAGCGGGGCAGGGGCCGCGGCGCCCCGGGCCGCGCCGACGACGAGCAGGACTGACGGAACTCCGCCACGGCGACACGGGGGCGCGGTCGGCCGTCGGACATCACCCCCCGTGACACGACTTGTGAAAGGAGTCACCGCGCATGAACTACAAGCTCACCAAGAAGAGCCAGGAGGCCCTGTCGGTGGCGATCCGCCGGGCCACCACGGACGGCAGTCCGCAGACGGAGCCCGTGCACCTGCTGGCGGCCCTGCTGGACCAGGCGGAGGGCATCACCCGCCCGCTGCTCAAGGAGGTCGGGGCCAACCCGGACGCGCTCCGGGACAAGGTCGAGGCGGCCGTCGGCGCGCTGCCCAAGGCGGCCGGTTCCACGGTCAGCTCGCCCAGCTCCTCGCGCCAGCTGATCGTCTCCATCAACACCGCGGCCCAGCGCGCGCAGCAGATGGAGGACGAGTACGTCTCCACCGAGCACCTGCTGGTGGGGCTGGCCGCGGACGGCGGTGAGGCGTCGAAGCTGCTCACCGAGGCCGGTGCCACCCCCGACGCGCTCCTGGAGGGGTTCGAGCGGGTGCGCGGCTCGGGGAAGGTGACCTCGGAGAACCCGGAGGACACCTACCAGGCCCTGGAGAAGTACGGGGTGGACCTGACCGAGCGGGCCCGTGAGGGCAAGGTGGACCCGGTGATCGGCCGCGACGGCGAGATCCGGCGGGTCATCCAGGTGCTCAGCCGCCGCACCAAGAACAACCCCGTGCTCATCGGTGAGCCGGGCGTGGGCAAGACCGCGGTCGTGGAGGGCCTGGCCCAGCGGATCGTGGCCGGTGACGTGCCGCAGTCCCTGGTGGGCAAGCGCCTGGTGAGCCTGGACCTGTCCGCGATGGTGGCGGGCGCCAAGTACCGGGGCGAGTTCGAGGAGCGGCTCAAGGCGGTGCTCTCGGAGATCAAGGAGTCCGAGGGCCAGGTCATCACGTTCATCGACGAGCTGCACACCATGGTGGGCGCCGGCGCCGCCGAGGGCGCCATGGACGCGGGCAACATGCTCAAGCCCATGCTGGCGCGCGGCGAGCTGCGCATGGTGGGCGCGACCACCCTGGACGAGTACCGGGAGAAGATCGAGAAGGACCCCGCCCTGGAGCGGCGCTTCCAGCAGGTCATGGTGGGCGAGCCCTCGGCCGCGGACACGATCGCGATCCTGCGCGGACTCAAGGGCCGCTACGAGGCGCACCACAAGGTGCAGATCGCCGACTCGGCCCTGGTGGCCGCCGCGACCCTGTCCGACCGCTACATCACCGCGCGGTTCCTGCCGGACAAGGCGATCGACCTCATCGACGAGGCGGCGTCCCGGCTGCGCATGGAGATCGACTCCAGCCCGGTGGAGATCGACGAGCTCCAGCGCACCGTGGACCGCCTGAAGATGGAGGAGATGGCGCTCGACAAGGAGTCGGACCCGGCCAGCCGCCAGCGGCTGGAGCGGCTGCGCGCGGACCTGGCCGACCGCCAGGAGCAGCTCAACGGGCTCGTGGCCCGCTGGGAGCAGGAGAAGGCCGGCCTCAACCGGGTCGGCGAGCTCAAGGGGCAGCTCGACGACCTGCGCACGCGGGCCGAGCTGGCCCAGCGCGAGGGCGACTTCGGCGAGGCCTCCCGGCTGATGTACGGGGACATCCCGCAGCTGGAGAAGCAGGTCGAGGAGGCCAGCCGGGACGAGGAGAGGGCGGCCAGCCGGGGCGACACCACCATGGTCAAGGAGGAGGTGGGCGCCGACGAGGTCGCCGACGTGGTGTCGGCGTGGACCGGCATCCCCGTGGGGCGTCTGATGGAGGGCGAGACCTCCAAGCTGCTGCGCATGGAGGACGAGCTGGGCAGGCGCCTCATCGGGCAGAAGGACGCCGTGGCCGCGGTGTCGGACGCGGTGCGGCGGGCGCGGGCGGGCATCTCCGACCCGGACCGGCCGACGGGGTCGTTCCTGTTCCTGGGCCCCACGGGCGTGGGCAAGACCGAGCTGGCCAAGGCGCTGGCGGAGTTCCTCTTCGACGACGAGCGCGCGATCGTGCGGATCGACATGAGCGAGTACTCCGAGAAGCACTCGGTGTCGCGGCTGGTGGGCGCGCCCCCCGGTTACGTGGGGTACGAGGAGGGCGGCCAGCTGACCGAGGCCGTGCGCCGCCGCCCGTACACGGTGGTGCTGCTGGACGAGGTGGAGAAGGCGCACCTGGAGGTGTTCGACACCCTGCTCCAGGTGCTGGACGACGGCCGCCTGACCGACGGCCAGGGCCGTCAGGTGGACTTCCGCAACACCATCCTCATCCTCACCTCCAACCTGGGGTCGCAGTTCCTGGTGGACCAGTCGCTGGAGGAGTCGGTGCGCCGCGACCGCGTGCTCGACGTGGTGCGCGCGACGTTCAAGCCGGAGTTCCTCAACCGGCTGGACGACGTGATCATGTTCGACGCGCTGTCCACCGAGGACCTGACGCGGATCGTGGACCTGCAGATCGACAAGCTGGCCCGGCGGCTGGCGGACCGGCGGCTGGGGCTGGAGGTGACGGAGGGCGCCCGCGAGTGGCTGGCGCTGACCGGCTACGACCCCAACTACGGCGCGCGTCCGCTGCGCCGCCTGGTGCAGTCCTCGATCGGCGACCCGCTGGCGCGCGAGCTGCTGTCGGGCGACCTGGCCGAGGGCGCCACCGTGGTGGTGGATGTGGACGAGGGCGCGGACAGGCTCCGGGTGACCTCGCGCGGCGCCGAGGAGGCGCCGGTGGCCTGACCCGGGCGCCGGATCGTACACGGACAAGCAGCGCGAAGGGCCGTCTCCAGGGGAGGCGGCCCTTCGCCGTGTCCGCGGGACGTTCCGACTCCCTCAGACGGAGACGACCCGCACGACGCTGTCGAGTCCGACGAAGTCGTCGGTGTTGCGGGTGTACAGGGGCAACCCGTGCACCGAGGCCACGGCCGCGATCATCAGGTCCATGCGGCGCGGCTTGGGAGTGCGGCCCGCGGCGAGGGTGAGGGCGACGAGTGTTCCGTACCGGGCCGCCGCCTCACCGTCGAAGGGTAGGGGTGCGAAGTCCACCACCGCGCTCTGGAGCTTCTCCGTGCGCTGGGCCCTGCTCACCGGGTCCTTCGCCATCGCCACGCCCTGGTGGAGTTCGGCCATGGTGACGGAGGTGATCTCGGGATACCGGGGGAGCCGCTCAGGATCGATGACGCCGAGGTCGACGAAGACGCAGGTGTCGAGGACACCCTCATCGAACCGGTCAGCCACGGTCGTCCTCCCCGACCCGATCCTCATCACCGAAGAACGCGTCAGCCTCCTCGCGCATCAGTGCGAAGTCCACCCGGGGAAGCCTGCGGTGCCGTTCCGCCAACTGTTCCGCGGTGAGGCGCCGACGGCGCGGAACAGGGCTGACCCGGGCCACCTCGACCCCGTTACGGGTCACGTGGAAGGTCTCCCCCGCCTCGACCTCGTCCATGACGGAAGCCGCGTTGTTGCGGAACTCGCGCTGGGTGATGGTCTTCATGCTTTCAGTGTAGCCCCCCGTGTCTCACCGTGCTACAGCCCAACCCGAGGCCGACCGGAACACGGAAGCGAAGGGCCGTCTCCAGGGGAGGCGGCCCTTCGCCGTGTCCGCTGCCGGATCAGGCTCCGGCGAGCAGGCGGGCCTCCACCTCCGGGTCCAGGCCGACGCGGGGGCGGTCCGGGCGCTGGGGCGCGCCGCCCTCCAGACTCCTCAGCCAGGTCCAGGTGTCGGCGACGGTCTCGGTCACCGGACGGCAGCGCAGCCCGGTCGCGAGCGCCCTGGACACGTCCCCCTGGTGCAGGGTGTCGTACAGCTCGCCGGGCGGCACCCACACGGGCAGCTCGGTCCACGGCTGGACGCCCGCGTCGAGGATGGTCCGGGGGTCGGTCCAGCGCAGTTCGGCGTCCGATCCCGTGACCGCCGCGCACGCCTCCAGGAGTCGGCCGGTGGTGGTGTGCCCCGGCGGGCTCACCAGGTTGTGGGGGCCGCCCAGCCCGGCCTCGGCTGCGTCGAGGGTCCAGGCGGCCAGGTCGCGCGCGTCCACGTACTGCAACGGCAGGTCGCGCGGTCCGGGGGCCAGGACCGGGCCGCCCCGGGCGATCCGCTCCAGCCACCACGGCAGGCGGCCGATGTTCTCGTACGGACCGAGGATCAGTCCCGCGCGCACGGACAGGGCCCGCTCCGCGAAGGCCGCCTCCGCCGCCAGCTCGCCGCCCCGCTTGTCCCGCGCGTAGTCGGTGCTGGGGGCCTCGGGCGAGGCGTCCACGACCGGCCCGTCCTCGTCCAGCCCGGGCGGGGCGGGGGACGCGTAGACGGAGCGGCTGGAGACGTAGGAGTAGTGCCCGGCCCGGTCGGCGAGGAGCTTCGCGGCGGCGGCCACCGCGGACGGGGCGCCCGACCAGGTGTCCACGACGGCGTCCCATCGTCCTTCGGCCAGCGCGCCGAGCCCGCCCGCCTCGGTGCGGTCCCCGTGCAGGGCGTTGGCACCGGGGGGCGCGGGGTGCCTGCCGCGGTGGAAGACGGTGACGTCCCAGTCCCTGGCGAGCGCGTCCTCCACGACCGCCCGCCCCACGAACTCGGTACCGCCCAGAACCAGAAGTCTCATGTCCGGGAGTCTGCCGGGTGTCGGCCCGACCCGCCAGGGTCGCCTGCTCAGGGCAGAACCGGGGTTCAGACCACGTCGCGGCGGAGCGTGGTGACCGAGGCCAGGGCGACCGCCACGGCGGCGTAGCCGACCAGGACCAGGGCCGCGCCCCACACGGGGAGCAGTCCCGCGAAGCCGGGGACGATCCCGGTGTCGTAGAGCGCGGTGGACGCGCCGCCGGGCAGCCACTTGCCGACGTCCTGGAGTCGGGGGACGACGCTCAGGAGCGGTTCCAGCATGAACACCCACAGGATGCCGGACACCAGAGCGGCGACCTGGTTGCGGATGAGTGCGCCGACGCCCACGCCGATCATGGCGTAGGCGACGTAGGCTCCCACGGAGCCGACGAGGATGCGCGGCACCTGGTTGTCGACCAGGTCCAACCCGCCTCCCCCGGTCAGGATGGAGGCCCCGGCGGCCAGGGAGGACAGTCCGACGACGACCACGCCGAACAGCAGGCTGACCAGAGCCGCGGCCACGACCTTGGCCAGGATCACGGGCGGACGCCGCGGACTGGTCAGGAAGGTGACGTTGATCGTGCGGTGCTGGTACTCCGACGTCACCATCATGATGCCGATGACCATGGTGAAGAGGTTCCCCGAAGCGCCCATGGTCCAGACGGAAGCGGCGTACGCGGTGCTGTCGCGGCTGAGGCCGCCCTCCACCCCCGAGGCGAAGACCGCGAGGCCCAGGGAGAGGGCCGCCCAGGCCAGTGCGGCGAGGAGCAGGATCCACCACAACCGGGTGGTGAGGACCTTGCGGAGTTCGGATCTGACGAGAGCGGTCACTGGCGGTCTCCAAGCGGGTGGGCGGCCGTCCCCGAGGCGGTGAGGCGGAGGAAGGCGTCGTGCAGGCTCTCCCCGTTGCCGGTGAGTTCGCCGAGGGTTCCCTGGTGGACCAGACGGCCCCTGGCGATGATGACGACGTTGTCGACGGTCTGTTCGACCTCGGCCAGGACGTGGCTGGACACAAGGACGGCGACGCCCCTGTCGTGGGCCTGGCGGCGCAGGAACCGGCGGAGCCACTCGATGCCCTCCGGGTCCAGCCCGTTGGCGGGCTCGTCCAGGATCAGCACCCGGGGATCGCCCAGGAGCGCCCCGGCCAGCGACAGGCGCTGGCGCATGCCCATCGAGTAGCCGCCGACCCGCTTGTTCCCGGCACCGGCGATCCCGACCTCGTCCAGCACCTCGTCGGCACGGGAGAGGGGCAGGCCCGCGGCGTCGCACATGACGCGCAGGTGGTTGCGGCCGGTGCGCCCCGGGTGCAGGTTGGTGGCCTCCAGCACCGCGCCGACCTCGGTCAGCGGGTTGGGCAGGCTCGTGTAGGCGCGGCCGTTGACCAACCCCTCGCCGCTGTCGGGGCGGACCAGGCCGAGCAGGCACCGCAGGGTGGTGGTCTTGCCCGCGCCGTTGGGGCCCAGGAAGCCGGTGACCGTGCGGGGCTCCACCGTGAAGGAGACGCGGTCAACGGCCCGCTGGCCGCGGAACGTCTTGGACACGTTCCTTATCTCGATCGCTGGCATGCATTTCGCTCTCGTCGGAGGAGTAATGGAAAACACCTTCAGCGAGAGACGCGGTCATTCTCCTTTCCGCGTTCCCCGCCGGGGATCCGCGAGAACCCTAACAAGGCTCCTTTCGTCCCACGAGCGATGAATCACGAGCCCGACAGGAAACCGGAGAGCATGACTTTCGTGGGTTGCACACCACTCAGCCCAGCGGATATGCGCCATCCACCACGAGATCGCGCCGAGCGGAGAAAGCGTTCGAGAGAGAAGAACGAACAGCGCGACCGCCGACACATCCTTCGTCAGTACGCGCCCTGACTTTCGTTATGCGTCTCCGGGAGAAAAGACGCCATCACAGCCTTCCGCGCACAGCCGGAAAGGGCATCGGCCTTCGCGGGAATGGCCGCTTCCGGCCACCCGCGCGGTCACGGGGCAGAGCGACCGGGGCCGGGCGTGGCCGCGTGTGGTGGCCTGGATCGTGTCCGGGACCAGCCGCGGCGTCAGCGCCGCCGCGAACCCCCGCGCGCCCCGGACGCCGACGAGCCAGCCGACGCCGTGGACGAGCTCACCCGGCGCAGGCTCGGTGATCTGGAGGGGTCCCCACCCGCCGAGCCCCCGTGTCCTTCCGTCAGCGGGCGACCCCGACGGCGTAGTCCCCGGCCCGGTCAGTCCTCGCAGCCGCGGGCGCGGCCCAGGAGCAGCGAGCGCTCCCGCTCGTTGCGGGTCAGGGAGGCCGCGCGCTCGAACTCTGCGCGGGCCTCGGCCCGGCGGTCCAGCCGCACGAGCAGGTCGCCGCGCACGGAGGGCAGCAGGTGGTAGTCGCCCATCCCCGGCTGGTCCCGCAGCGCGTCCACGATCTCCAGCGCGGTCTCCGGGCCCGAGGCCATCGACACCGCTACCGCCCGGTTCAGCTCCACGACCGGCGACCCGGTGACCCTGACCAGGGCCAGGTACAGCCCGGCGATGACCGTCCAGTCGGTGTCCGCGGCGGTGACCGCCCTGGCGTGCTCGGCCGCGATGGCCGCCTGGAGCACGTAGGGCCCGCCGGGCTGGCTCCGGTCCGGCGGCAGGGCTCTGACCAGGGCCTCCATCCCGCGCGTGATGAGCAGGCGGTCCCAGAGCGCGCGGTTCTGCTCGGCCAGGGGAACGGGTTCCCCGCCCGGCCCGACGCGGGCGCGCAGCCGCGAGGCGTGCAGCTCCATCAGCGCCACCAGCCCGTGCGCCTCGCGCTCCCCGGGCAGCAGTTGGGCGAGCACTCGGCCCAGGCGCATGGCCTCCTCGCACAGCGTGGGGCGCGTCCACTCCGTACCCGAGGTGGCGGTGTAGCCCTCGTTGAACACCAGGTAGACGACCTCCAGCACGGAGGCCACCCTGGCGTCGCGGTCCTCGCCGACGGGCACCTCGAAGGGCACTCTCCTCTTGGCCAGGGTGCGCTTGGCGCGCACGATGCGCTGGGCGACGGTGGATTCGGGCACCAGGAAGGCCCGGGCGATCTCGTCGGTGGTGAGCCCGCCGAGCAGGCGCAGGGTGAGCGCGACGCGGGCCTCGGTGGACAGCACAGGGTGGCAGCACACGAACATCAGCCGCAGGAGGTCGTCTCCGAAGTCCTCCTCCAGGACGGCGTCGAATTCGGCCTGCCCGTCGTGCTCGGCGATCTCGCGGCCGAGGTCGGCCATGCGCCGCTGGAAGCGCTCGTCGCGGCGCCAGCGGTCGAGCACGCGGCGCTTGGCGACGGTGGTCAGCCAGGCGCCGGGATTGTCGGGAACCCCGTCGCCGGGCCACTTCTCCAGTGCGCTGACCAGCGCGTCCTGGGCGAACTCCTCGGCGAGGCCGACGTCGCCGACCATGCGGGTGAGCGCTGCGACGAGGCGGGCCGACTCGATACGCCAGACCGCCTCGACCGCGCGCGTGGCGTCGGTGTGGCTCACGGGGCAATCTCAGCACCACGGGCAGCCCACCGCAAGCCCGCGCGGCGGGCGTCGTCGGCCGCCGCGCGGACCGTACGCGACGCCCGGAACGGGCTGCGGCCCGCGGGTGCCCGGGAGCACCGCGGGCCGCACCGGCACGTGCGGGTCAGCCGCCGTGCGAGTACCCCTCGGCGCGCAGCTCGCGCTCGCGCTCCTTGAGGTGCTCGGGCATCTCGTCGCCGAAGTCGTCGGTGTCGAAGATCCGCCGCAGCACCAGGCTCATCTCCGTGTCGTCGCCCTCCGGCGGGTGCGGGCAGCGCTTGGCCCACTCCACGGCCTCCTCGTGCGAGGACACCTGGAGGACCCAGTACCCGGCGACGAACTCCTTGGCCTCGGCGAAGGGCCCGTCGGTGACGGTCGCGTCGCCGTTGCTGAAGGTGACCCGGGTCGCCTCGGAGGCGGGGGCCAGACCGTCCCCGGCGAGCAGGACACCGGCCTTGACCATCTGCTCGTTGTAGGCGGCCATCGCCTCGAAGACCTCCGGGCTGGGCTCGTAGTCGACGGCCTCGGCCTCGGGCGTGGACATGATCGTCATCATGTAGCGCATGGTGTTCACCTCTCGTGCGGTGTGGGGGTCCGTTCCCCCGCTCTCATCCACACGTCGAACGGCACCGGGCCGGATCGACACCTCCCCGGAACTTTTTCCCGAAAGATTTTCCCGGCCTCCGCCGCACCGCGCACCGGGCCCCTGAGCAGCGAGCACACCCCGGACACCGCGGGGAACCGCGTCACCCGCCTGCCTCCGCTCCCTCCACAACCGTGTCCGGCGCCGGCCGCGTCGTCACCGCAGCCGCCCGGCGGCCGTCCGCCGGGTCCGCGACGCGTCCCGGTGGCCGCAAACGGCCAAGGGGACGCCCGCCCGTGTCGCGAAGAGGGCGGTTCGGTAGAGTTCCGGCACGGTGCGGCGCGGAGGAGGGTGACGGGTGGGGATGTTCCTGGACACCGCCTTCGGTTTCCCGACCGTGCTGTTCACCCCGCTGCTGGTCGTCGTCGCGGTCTACTGGCTGCTCGTCTCGGTCGGCGCCACCGGCTCCGACGCGCTCGACAGCGTGGACGACTCGGGCGAGGCCGCGGGCCTGAACTCCCTGATGAGCCGGGTCGGACTGGGGAGGGTCCCGGTCACCGTGGCGCTCAGTTCGCTGATCTGCGTCGCCTGGTTCGTGAGCATGATGGGAAGCATCATGACCAGCCTCCTCCACACCACCTCCACCCCGCTGCTCATCGCCCTGGGCCTGGTGGTCCTGCTGATCGCGCTCGTGGCCGCGTGGGCGGTCACCAGCGGCCTGGTCATGTCGGTGCAGCGCTTCCTGCCCAGCCGCAGCAGCGGTTCCAGGAACGAGCTGGTCGGACGCACCTGCGTGATCCGCATCGGCGAGGCCAACGAGGGCTTCGGCCAGGCCGAGATCACCACCGCGGGCGGCGCGTCGATCTCCATCCCGGTGCGCACCACCGGCGGTGAGGTCCTGCCGGTCGGCAGCACCGCCCTGATCTTCGACCACAGCGCCGAGCGGGACGTCTTCCTGGTCACCTACTTCGACGCCGCCCTGGACCCCGGCCAGGGCTGAGCCGACACCTCCCCGGGACCTCCGCGAGCGCCCGAGGAGCGGGAACCCGAGAACGCCCGTACAGCACCCCCTCGGGGCTCCGCCCCACCCATCCATCCGCCCGTTCTCCCGGCAAACGGAAAAAGTGGTACGCGGAACCGTTCGCGAGCGCGCCGCGTCACATCTGTCGAGCGCCCCCGACCGGGGGCCGGATCCCCGCTGCCTCATCCCCCGCTCCCGACGCGCTTTCCCCCCTCTTACGCACATCCCCTTGCAGAAAGAGACCCCCACGTGTTGCTGAGTGCCACCGCGAACGGCCAGGAGGCCGCGGACGCGGCCTTCCTGACCGTCGGCGTCGCCCTTGCCGTCGGCGTCGTCGTCCTCATCGCCCTGCTCCTGATGGTCACCCGCCTCTTCCGCAAGGTCGAGCAGGGCAAGGCGCTGATCATCTCCAAGGTCCGCGACGTCCACGTCACCTTCACGGGCGCGATCGTCCTGCCGGTCCTGCACAAGGCCGAGATCATGGACATCTCGCTCAAGACGCTGACCGTGGACCGGCGCGGCCGTGAGGGCCTGACCTGTAAGGACAACATCCGCGCGGACATCAAGGTGTACTTCTACGTCCGGGTCAACGAGACAGCGGAGGACGTCAAGAAGGTCGCCAAGTCCATCGGCACCGAGCGCGCCAGCCACCAGGACACGCTCCAGGAGCTGTTCAACTCCAAGTTCTCCGAGGGCCTCAAGACCGTCGGCAAGCAGTTCGACTTCGAGGAGCTGTTCACGCACCGCGAGCAGTTCCGCCAGGCGATCATCTCCCTGATCGGCACCGACCTCAACGGTTACAGCCTGGAGGACGTGGCCATCGACGAGCTGGAGCAGACCCCGCTGCACCAGCACGACGCCAACAACATCCTCGACGCGCAGGGCATCTCCAAGATCACCGAGCGCACCGCGATCGAGCACAAGCGCACCAACGAGTTCGAGAACGACCGCCGCAAGGAACTCGACCGGCAGAACACCGAGACCGCCGAGACCCTCGCCGAGCTGGAGAAGCGCCGCGAGGAGGCCGCCGCCAAGGCCAAGCGCGAGATCGAGATCATCCGCGCCCGTGAGGAGGCCGAGACCGCCCGCGTGCAGGCCGAGGAGCGCCTCAAGGCCGAGACCGCCAACATCCGCACCTCCGAGGCCCTGGGTGTGCAGCACCAGAACCAGCAGCGCGAGATCGCGGTGGCCGAGAAGAACCGCGAGCGCGTCATCGCCATCGAGAGCGAGCGCATCGAGAAGGACCGCCTCCTGGAGGTCATCGGGCGCGAGCGCGAGACCGAGCTGAGCCGTATCGCCAAGGACAAGGAGGTCGAGGCCGAGAAGCGCGAGGTCGCCGACGTCGTCCGCGAGCGGATCGCCGTGGACCGCACCGTGGCCGAGCAGGAGGAGGCCATCAAGCGTCTGCGCGCGGTCGAGGAGGCCGAGCGCACCCGCCAGGCCGTCATCATCCAGGCCGAGGCCGAGGCCCAGGAGAACCTGGTCAAGGACATCAAGGCCGCCGAGGCCGCGGAGGCCGCCGCCAAGCACCGGGCCGCCGAGGAGCTCACCCTGGCCGAGGCCCGCCAGCAGGCCGCCGAACTGGACACCCGCGCCAAGATCCGCCTCGCCGAGGGGATCCAGGCCGAGGCCGCCGCGACCGGCCTGGCCGAGGTGCAGGTCCGCCAGCAGGACGCCGAGGCCATCGAGAAGGTCGGCCGCGCCGAGGCCGCCGTGGCCAGTGAGAAGGCCCGCGTCGAGGCCGAGGCCGTGGAGCAGAAGCTGCGCGCCGAGGCCGCCGGTCTCACCGACAAGGCCGAGGCCATGGCCGCCCTGGACCAGGTCAGCCGCGAGCACGAGGAGTACCGCCTGCGCCTGGAGGCCGAGAAGGAGATCCGCCTGGCCGGGATCAACGTGCAGCGCGAGGTCGCCGAGGCCCAGGCCACCGTGCTGGCCACCGGCCTGGAGAACGCCGACATCAACATCGTCGGCGGCGACGGCGCCTTCTTCGACCGCATGGTGGGCTCCATCGGCCTGGGCAAGGCCGTGGACGGCTTCGTCGGCAACTCCAAGACCGTGCAGGCGCTGGGCGGCAACTGGCTCAACGGCGAGGGCGACTTCGCCGCGGACATGCGCAGGGTGATGGAGTCGGTGTCCACCGAGGACGTCAAGAACCTCACCGTCTCCGCGCTGCTGCTCAAGCTGATCGGCGCGGGCGGCCCGCAGGCCGACAAACTCGACGGCCTGCTCGGCACCGCCCGCTCCCTGGGCGTGGACCAGCTGCCCGCCTCCGCCCTCGCCAAGCAGTAGGGGAACCTTCGTGACAGAGGCCCTGCCCCAGGAGACCGAGGGGCCGGACGCCGGGGACGCGCGTGCGCTGGACGCGGGCACCTACGAGGTGCTCCGCGCCCGGCTGCGCGAGCAGACCGGCGAGCTGGCCCGGCGGACCGAACGGCTCAACGCGCGACGGCTGGAGGTGTTCGGCGGCACCGAGCTGACCCTGCTCGGCACCGAGCGCGTGCGCACCGAGCACAACTGCGTGCCCCGGGACATCGTGAGCGTGGGGCGCCCGGCCGCGGACGGCGCCGACGGCGCCGTGATCCTGTTCGGCTACAACGTGTTCATCGGCATGCAGCGGGAGACCCACGTCCCCGACGTGTTCTCGCTGCACCGCTACGAGCGCGACGACGACGGCTTCGCCTTCGCCGACGCCGACGGGGGCGCCGTCCCCGGCCTGCTCGACGACGAGCGGTTCCAGCAGGACTTCGGCCAGCTCTACCGGTACTACCGCGACGCGCGCCTGCTCCAGCTGCGCCGGGTCGAGGAGCGGCTGCTGGCCGTGTTCCAGACCGGCCCGCGCACCGAGGACGTGCGCGTGCTGCGGTGGTCGGTCTCGCCCACGGGCGAGATCGCCTACCTCGACGCGCGCGGCGAACGCGACCACGTGTTCCCGCCCGCGCACGACTTCGCGTGGGTGGAGGCCACGCGCGAGGACCACGTGGCGGGCCGCCACCCGCACATCTCGATCCTCGACGAGCTGTTCGTGGAGACGGTCGGCGGCGACCTCACCATCAAGGTCGAGAACAACACCGAGGTCGGCGAGGGCGTCTACAGCGAGCCCGTGGACGAGCCGTTGCAGAGCCTGGCCGACGCGTCGGTGCACCACGCGCGGGTGGGCCCGCTCATCCTGCTGCGCGTGCTGCCCTACAACGAGACCGAGTGGCGCCACCTGGTCTTCAACACGCGCACCAAGGAGGTCGAGCGCCTCGACGGCATCGGCCAGTCCTGCCAGCGCCTGCCCGACGACCAGGGGCTGATCTTCCCCGGCGGCTACTACCTGGCCACCGGGGTGGCGCGGACCTTCGACACCGACGTCACCGACCTGGAGTTCGAGCGCGTGGTGCGCTCGCCCAACGGCGAGGACGTGCTCTACGTCTTCCACTCCCGCGCGGACGGCCGCAGTCTGCTGCTGCCCTACAACACCATCCGCAAGGAGGTCGCCACCCCGATCGTCTGCCACGGGTACTCGCTGTTCGACGACGGCACCATGACGGTGTTCCGCGACAACTCGGGCGAGCCGACCCGGGTGCACCCGATGCAGGTGTGGCAGACGCCGTACGCGTCGGACGTGTACGCGGCGGCGCAGCCGGTGGGGACGGGCCCGCTGGAGCGGATCGGCAACGCCGAGCTGGTGCGGGGCGTGTCCGAGTGCCTGTCGGTGGCGCGCATGGCCGAGGACATGCGGCCCTCCACCGAGGTGTTCGAGGCGCTCATGGCCGCCTGCCGCCGGGTGTCGGACCGGTTCCACTGGCTGGGTGAGGAGGAGCTGGGCGACCTGGCGGCGCCCCTGTCGCAGGTGCGCGACACCGCCGCGCGGGTGCTGGAGGAGTTCGAGACCGTCCAGACCCTGACCCGGCAGGCCGCCGAGACCCTGGCCGAGGCGGAGGAGAAGGCGGCCTCGCTCATCCGCACCGCCCGCGGGGAGGCCCCGCGCACGGCGGAGGGCTGGGTGGCGCGGCTGACCGGGCTGCGCCGCGCCCAGGGGCAGGCGGCCACGCTGCGCGAGACGCGCTACGTGGACACCGACCGCCTGGAGGAGCTGGACGGCAGGCTCGCCGAGGAGATCGACGCCACCGGCCGCCGCACCGTAGCCTTCCTGGAGCGCGACGACGCCTTCGCCGGGTACCACGACGAGGTGGAGCGGCTGGTCGCCGACGCCGAGGGCATCGGGGCGGTCAGCGCGACGACGGCGGTCGGGGAGCGCATCGCCGAGCAGACCGAGGGCCTCCAGGTGGTCACCGAGGTCGTCGGCTCGCTGGACATCGGCGACGCCCAGGTGCGCACGCGCATCCTGGAGCGGGTCAGCGAGGTGATGGCCGGGATCAACCGGGCGCGCGCCACGCTGGAGGCGCGGCGCGGCGAACTGCTCGCCCTGGAGGGGCGGGCGGAGTTCGCCGCCGAGTTCGCCCTGCTCGGGCAGGCGATCACGGGGGCGCTGGCCGCCGCCGACACCCCGGACCGGTGCGACGAGCAGCTGGGGCGGATCATGCTCCAGCTGGAGAACCTGGAGACGCGGTTCGCCGAGTTCGACGACTTCCTCGGGGAGCTGGCGGACAAGCGCGAGGACGTGTACGAGGCGTTCTCCACCCGCAAGCAGGGGCTGGTGGACGAACGGGCGCGGCGGGCCGACCGCCTGGCGTCGTCGGCCGCCCGCGTGCTGGAGAGCGTGCAGCGGCGGGTCGCGGCGCTGGACACGCTGGAGGACGTCAACACCTACTTCGCGTCGGACGCGATGGTGGCGCGGCTGCGCCGCACCTCCGAGGAGCTGCGCGCGCTCGGCGAGACCGTGCGCGCGGAGGAGCTGGACGGGCAGATCCTGGCCGCCCGGCAGGAGGCTGGCCGGGCCCTGCGGGACCGCGCCGACCTGTTCGAGGGCGGCGCGGGCGGCGAGACGATCCGGCTGGGCAGGCACCGCTTCGCCGTGAACACCCAGCCGATCGACCTCACCCTCACCCCGCACGGCGGGGAGATGTCGGTGGCGATCACCGGCACCGACTTCCGCGCACCGGTCACCGACGAGGGGTTCGGGCGGACGCGGCACCTGTGGGACCGGGTGCTGGTGTCGGAGAGCCCGCAGGTGTACCGGGCCGAGTACCTGGCCGCGTCGGTCCTGGCCGCGGCCGAGGAGGGCGAGCGGGACCTGACCCCGGAGCGCCTGGCCGAGGCGGATGCGGGGGGCCTGGAAGGGTCGTCGCTGCTGGACCTGGTGCGCGGCTTCGCCGAGGCCCGCTACGACGAGGGGTACGAGCGGGGCGTGCACGACCACGACGCCGCGCGGATCCTGTCGGTGCTGCTGCGGCTGCGCGCGGGAGCCGGGCTGCTGCGGTACCCGGGCGCGACGCGTGCGGCGGCGCAGGTGTTCTGGGCCTTCGGCGCCGACGAGGAGCGGCGGTCGGCGTGGCGGACCCGGGCCGGTTCGCTGGCGCGGGCCCGCGAGGTGTTCGGGGTGCGCGGGTCGGCGGCGGTCGACGCGCTGCGCGCGGAGCTGGCGGCGGCCGTGGACGGGTTCCTCACCGACACCGGGCTCCACCAGGAGGCCGACCTGGACCTGGTGGGCGAGTACCTGTTCGAGGAGATCGCGGCGGAGGGGCCCAGGGAGACGGGGTTCGTGACCGGCGCGGGCGCCCGTACGCTGCTGGACCGGTTCCACCGGGCCGTGGACAGCGCCCGGGAGAGCACGCGCAGGGCCTTCGAGGAGGACCTGCGCGCCCTCGACGCAGACCTGAACGCGCGCCACCAGCTGGTGGCGGCCTGGCTGGAGGCGTTCGCGACCACGCTGGAGGAGGTGGACCCGGGCGACCTGCCCGAGGCCGCCGCGATCGAGCTGACCGGCGGCGCCCTGGAGAGGTACGAGTCCTCGGCGGCCGTCGCGGAGGACGTGGACGGGCTGCTGGGGTCGCACCCGCGCGTGCGCGAGCGCTCCCTGGAACTGCGGCTGGACGAGTTCCTGCCGCGCACCCGCCGGTTCCGGCTGGAGGAGGTGCCCGCCTACCGGGACTTCCAGCGGCGCCGCAACGAGCTGGTGGCGGCCGAGCGCGAGCGGCTGCGGCTGGAGGAGTACCGGCCCAAGGTGATGAGCGGGTTCGTCCGCAACAGGCTGCTGGACGAGGCGTACCTGCCGCTGATCGGCGACAACCTGGCCAAGCAGCTGGGCGCGGCCGGGGACGACAAGCGCACCGACCAGAGCGGCCTGCTGCTGCTCATCTCCCCGCCCGGGTACGGCAAGACCACGCTCATGGAGTACGTGGCCAGCCGTCTGGGGCTGGTGTTCGTCAAGGTCAACGGGCCCGCGCTGGGGCACGCGGTGACCTCGCTGGACCCGGACGAGGCGCCGGACGCCACCTCCCGCCAGGAGGTCGAGAAGATCTCCTTCGCGCTGGAGATGGGCGCCAACACGATGCTGTACCTGGACGACATCCAGCACACCAACCCCGAGCTGCTCCAGAAGTTCATCTCGCTGTGCGACGGCCAGCGGCGCATGGAGGGGGTGTGGAACGGGCGGACCCGGACCTACGACCTGCGGGGCAAGCGCTTCGCGGTGTGCATGGCGGGCAACCCGTACACGGAGCAGGGCAAGCGGTTCCGGATCCCGGACATGCTGGCCAACCGCGCCGACGTGTACAACCTGGGCGACGTGCTGGCGGGCAGGGAGGAGCTGTTCGCGCTGAGCTACGTCGAGAACGCGCTCACCTCGAACCCGACCCTGGCCCCGCTGTCCACGCGGAGCAGGGAGGACGTGTACCGGTTCGTGCGGATGGCGCGGGGCGACGACTCGGTGGGCGCGGACCAGCTCGACCACCCCTACTCGGCGGTCGAGGTGGACCGGATCGTGTCGGTGCTGCGCAAGCTGCTGCGGGTGCAGGAGGTGGTGATGGCCAACAACGCCGCCTACATCGCCTCCGCGGCGCAGTCGGAGGAGGCGCGCACCGAGCCGCCGTTCCGGCTCCAGGGCTCGTACCGCAACATGAACCGGCTGGCGGAGAGGATCGTGCCGGTCATGAACGACGCCGAGGTGGAGGCCGTGATCGACGACCACTACCTGGGCGAGGCGCAGACCCTGACCTCGGGCGCGGAGGCCAACCTGCTCAAGCTCGCGGAGCTGCGCGGGGTCATGACCCCCGAGCAGGAGGCCCGGTGGGCGGAGGTCAAGGAGGCCTTCCGGCGCGGCCGCGCGCTGGGCGGCGCCGAGGACGACCCGATGACCAGGGCCATCGGTGCGATGGGCCTGCTGGCCGACCGGGTGGGCGAGATCGGCGCCGCGATCGGGCGGGGACGGGGCTCCGGGAGCTGACCGGATGACACGCGCGGGCCGCCACCCCCTACGGGTGGCGGCCCGCTGGCGTCGGGGTCAGAGGCGGACGGGTTCGCGCGAGGGGTCGGTGACCATCCTCGGGTCGCGGTCGCGCAGGAGGGCAACGAGCGGCGCGGCGGTCCCCGCCTGCTGCATGGCCTCGCCCTCCTCGGCCAGCAGGCCGACGAGCTGGAAGAAGAGGACGATCCCGTTCGGGGTGTCCATGGCGCGGATCTCGGTGTCGGGGACGATGACCAGCGAGGTCATGTCGCCGTTGGCGGGCTCGCCGCCGAGCGGGGACGGGGTGACGATCCAGTGGCCCACGTCCAGGTCGCTGCCCGCGACGAAGCGGTCGGCCAGGGCGTGCATGACGCGCAGGATCCAGGCGGGCACGGCCTCGTCGCCCTCCTCGCGCGGAACGCGGCAGGTGAACTCGAAGCCCGACCCGGAGACGCGGGGCTCCTCGCTGGTCTTCTCCCCCAGCTCGGTCAGTCCGAAGGACACCAGCAGCCAGTGGCCGTCCAGGGGGTAGGCGAGCACCCCGTCGAGGCCTTTGTCCGACTTGCCGTCCGGCGCGAACTGGATGGTCAGCGGCTGCACGTCGGGGTACCGCTCCGCCCACTCCTCGTAGATCCGGACGAGTCCGGGCAGCATCTCCAGCATCGCGTCGTCGCTCTCCACCTCGGGTGACGGGTCCGGGTCCGAGGATACGAGCGCGCCGGGAGCGCATGGGCCGGGCGCCCCGAACCGTTCGGGCGGCAGGACGGTCCAGAGTCTTCCGGGGACCGTTCGGACGGCGCGGATTTCCCGGGGTCCGCTCCGGGAAATCCGCGCATTTTCCCGGTCGACAGAACCGCGGAGCCCGAACGCGCATCCAAGGCGAATCAGGCCGGTTTCAAGCACTTCCGCGTTCGCCGATAAGAGCCGATCGTCCCACCGCAGACAAACCAGAAACCAGCGCAGCCTAACGGGATATTTAGCTTCCGTCATTGATCATTGGCACAGGCGACGAGGGCCTCCCGGACACGGAACGCCCGGGGTCGCGCCAGCCCGCACGGACAGCGACGCCGACCAGGCGAAGGGCCATCCTTCCCTCACCCGGACAACACAAACCACTCCGCCATGATCAATCCCTGAAATTCGACGGTTAATCCTCGGGCCGATACGACTCCGGCACCCTCGGGATTTTCCCCGATATCCACGATCCGCGTTTGAGCAGCCAGCCCGGGGGCACGACCACGCATAACGCACTCATCCCCCAATCCCTGGCGAGTCCATTGACACACCGCTCCCCACAGGAAAGGAACGCGATGAATCGCGATATCCGTACCAACGCGCTGGCCGTTCTCTCCGCTGGCCTGCTCACTCTCGGCGCGACCGGCTTCAGCCCGGCGGCGGCCTCCGAGCAGCGAGGAGCCGAGGCCCAGGGCGTGGAGGCCGGTGCCGACGGGTTCACCGGAACCCTCTCCGGCGAGGTCGTGTACCTGGCTCCGTACGAGTACATCGTCGGCGACCAGGCGTTCTACGTCACCGAGGACACCGAGATCCTCGGCGGCCTGTACACCTGCGCGCCCGAGGTCCCCAACGACGACATGACCGGGACCGTGGAGTGCAGCATGGAGGAGTTCGATGCTGAGCTGAAGGACGGGACCGTGGTGCTGGCCGGGGTCGAGGTCGAGAACGGCATCGCCCAGACGATCACCGAGTTCCAGGCCTGATCCTCAGGACATAGGACAGCGGGTGACCGGGTTCAAAGGGGCGGTGCTCCTCCACGGAGTACCGCCCCTTGGGCTTGCACACAGCCGTTCCGCGCGGCGGCCGTGCACACACCGGCCCCTCCCCGAACGCATGGAAGGTCGTTGCCTACGGGAGCGGCAGCGGCCAGCGCTGGTCGCTCTCCGCCGAACCGAACCACACGTGCTGGTCCCCAGGCGTGACGGTGACGCCGAAGGCGCTCCAGTCCGGTTGACCGTTGGCGACCCACCAACGGTGTGCGTCCTCCACCCGCGCCCACAGACGGCGCGGCCCGCCCTGGACCACGGGGTAACGGCCCTCGACCACGTCCATGTCGATCTCGGCCCAGGCCCCGTCGGCGCCCTCCATGAAGAGGAAGTCCGCCCCGGTATCGGCCGTCCTGACCACGGTGTCGGCGTCCGTCGTGGCCAGTTGCGCGAGGAACGCCATGGCCGGTTCCCCGCGAACGAGCGCCGGGTTCAGCGTGGTCGTGCTCCGTTCCCCCGCGTCATCCACGCTGACGCGCTGGCGGGGAACGCTGCTCCGCGCGGGCATGAACCCGGCCCACTGCGGAAGGAAGCGCCCCTGCGCCGTGTGGTCGTCGCGCACCCGGAGCCCGAGCATGGCGCCTCCGGTGCCTCCCGCAATGTTGACGAGGATGCTCCCGCCCGGTGCCGCCTGGGTGATCCACTCCGGCGGAACGTGGGTGAAGGCCGTGGTGCTGACGATCCGGTCGTACGGAGCGCGGTCGGGGAAGCCCTTGTGCCCGTCGTACTCGGCCACGACGGGTGTGTATCCCAGGGCGGAGAGGCGTCGGGCGGCGTCGGAGACCAGGCGCGGTGAGATGTCGATACTCGTGACCCGGTCCGAACCCAGCACCTCGCACAGGATCGCCGCGTTGTACCCGGAACCGACTCCTACCTCCAGAACGCGGGGGTCGCCGCCCAGGTCGAGTTGGTGGAGCATCCGCGCCATGAGGCTGGGCATCGTGGAGGAGCTGGTCCACCGGCCGGTACCGCGTCCCCCGGGCAGGGCGTCGGTCACCGGTTCTCCGGCGATCTCGATGGTCAGCGTCTCGTCGGCGTAGACGTGGCGGGCCCATTCCTCACGCTGGTCGGGGTCCTCAGCGGACAGGAGCCTGTAACGCGCACCCTGCGGGGTTTCCTCGTGCAGGGCGAAGGCCGGGACGAACACGCCCCGGTCCACGCGTCGGAACGCCTCGGTGAGGCGGTCGTCAGGCACCAGCGCGCCCTCCTCGACCAGGCGGGTCACCAGTGCGGACGAGGGTTCGTGAACAGCTCGGGTCATGTCTGACCGTTCTCCGCTTGTCCGGCGGCGATCTGCCCCACGGGGAGGACGTTGCCGGGGTCGTCCAACCACACGCGTTGGCCCTCGCGGGTCACGGTCACACCGAACCGGGAGTGCTCCGGGCGGCCCGCCTCCTGCCACCAGGCGTAGGCCGCGGCCAGCTCGTCGAAGAGGTGGCGCGGGCCGTGCTGGCGGACCCCGAACTCACGAGCGCCGGACCGGACCCGCCACGAGGCCCACGATCCCGAACCCGGGTCCATCAGGTACACCGTGTAGTCCGGGTTGCCCGGCACGTCGTCGTCGAAGACCAGCAGGTCCTTCATGCCCGAAACCCGCAGACCGATCGCGAAGCTCGCGTCGAAGTCGCCGACCGGCTCGTACGGGTGCAGGTCCGTGGTGGTCTCGGTGTACTCGTGGGCGGGACGGACGCGCTCATCGAGCGTGCCGTGCGGTGTGCGCTGGCCGCGCACCCACATGAAGCCCGCGTTTCCGCCGAATCTCCCGGACGCCGTTCCGTCCGCGCCGACCTGGAGGCGGAGCAGCGTGCCGTTGTGGAAGCTCGTTCCCCACGGGGTCACGATCCGCCCGCCGGGCGCGGTCTGCTCCACCCACGGGTAGGGAACCCGCTGGACGGCGGCGGTCGCCAGTACCCGGTCGTAGGGGGCGTCGGGCGGACAACCCTTCTCACCGTCCCCGACGACCACATGGACACCGTGGCCCTCCAGGTTCTCCTGGGCACGTGCGGCCACGGCCGCGTCGATCTCCACCGACGTCACGTTCTCGGCGCCGACCCTGTCAGCGAGCAGCGCGGCGTTCCACCCGGTTCCGGTGCCGATCTCCAACACCCGCTGACCGGCGGCGAGGTCGGTGGCCTCCAGCATCAGCGCCACGATGCTCGGCATGGACGCCGACGAGGAACTGTATCCGCGCCCGGTCGGGTCTCCGTCGTCGATCTGGGTGATGACGGGCCGGTCGGCGTAGCAGGCACGCAACCACGCGTCGGGGTCATCGGCCCTGTCGAGAGTCGCAAGCTCGTCCCCGTCCTCGACCCAGATCCGGTCGGGGATGAAGCGGTGGCGGGGAACCCGCTCGAAGGTGTCCCGCCAGGCCGGGGAGGGGTTGATCTCCTCGACGAGGCGGGACGAGAGGTCTTCGAGACTGGTCATTTGTCGTCGCGCTCGTGCTTGCCTCCGCCGCTGCCACCGTCGTTGGGGGTGGGCGGCGGAATGGGGCGGTCGGGCTTGTGGCCGTCGCTGGTCGACTTGTCCTCACGCTTGCCCATGGCGGTCTCCTCGGTGTGAGAGGGCGGTTGATGTGAAGGTAGTCCCGCCAGCACACTGCGTCAGGACATTGGCCGGGATCGGTCTGTCCGTGTAACCGGGTGCGGGCGGGGGAAGTGCGGTCTTCTGCTGGTTCAGGCGGTGGTGCGGAGGGTGTCGATGAGGCGAGCGATCTGCGCGCGGGACTCGCCGTCGGGCGACTCCAGCAGTGTCGAGAGGTTCGTGGAGGACATAGGGAGTTCCTTCCTTGCTTCGGATACCTCGCGCCAGGTCGGCGGGCCGTCGCGGACGCGCGGACCGGCTCGTGGCGGCGCTACGGGATAGGGGCGGATTCATCCGGCTGGTTCAGGAGGGCGGCGATGTGTTCCTTGGGGTAGCGGCGTGCTCCGCCCGGGGTGCGGAAGGGTCGGAGGACGCGATCCCAGTCGCCTCGGTGGAGGCTGCGGGGGCGGATGTTGAACAGTTGGGCGACTTCGCCGGGGGTGAAGACGTCGGGGCGGCCGTCGAGAAGGTAGCTGTAGTCGGGCATGAGGCGCTTTCCGTGTTCGGCGGGCGGGCGTGGCGCGAGGCGGTGCCGTTCCTCAGACCTTGGTGCTGGGAGCCCCGGCCCACTGCTCCCCAGAGCGGTCGATGAGGGCGCGCACCGTCAGGGATTCGCCCGCGTTTCCGGTCCAGTCCCAGGACACCGACAGCTCGTCCAGCATCAGCAGCCCGTTGCCGGTGGCCTCCAGCGGTTCCGTGGGCTTTCGCGGACGCGGAAAGCGGATGGGCTGGTTCGACCGGGGTCCGTCGTCGGTGACCGTCAGGGTGTAGGTGTGGGGCTTGCGGTGCAGCGTGACCCGGACGGTGCCGCCGGGGTCGCCGGACCGGCTGTGCTGCTGCGCGTTGGTGACCAGCAGGCTCACGGCCAGCACCAGCGGAAAGGCCGCACGGCGCGGGGAGCGGGCGTTGCGGTAGGCCCAGTCCCGGGCGATCCCGACGTGGCGGGGATCGCTGCCCAGGACGATGCCGCAGCGGTCGGAGTCCTCGAACCGCATCCGCCAGGGCGGTTGGAGCGTCGGCGTTCGGCGGCCGGTAACGCCTTCCGGGGTGGACTGACGAGGGATAGCCTGGTTCATGTTCGTACCTGTTGTCGTGAGAAGCACGGGTTCCGGACCAGGTCCCGGGGTTGTCAGTACAGCCGCCGGGACTTTTCTTCGGCCGTCGTCACAGTCTCACCAGAAGGCCTCTTCAGCTACCAACCTCTGGGATATCCGAAATTTCTCGGTGAATCTCGTTGGCGGCTGATAGCAGGCTGATAGAAAGCAATACATGGCGAACGAGGTCGATCCGAAGGCTCAGAGGTTCGGTGCCGAGGTACGTCGGATCCGCGAGCAGGCAGGGTTTTCACAGACCAGACTGGCAAGCCTGATCCCGGCATCCCAGGCGACGGTCAGTGATATCGAACTGGGCAAGACGCCCACCAAAAAGGTCACGGCACAACGAATCGGTCAGGCGCTCAACAGCGAGGAACGGCTAGTCTCCGTGTGGGAGGACCAGTACGAGGGGTACAAGCCTCCGGACTGGTACAAGGAGCTGCCACTCGTGGAGCAGCGGGCCACGCAGATCCAGCAGTACCACCCGTTGCTCGTCCCAGGTCTTCTTCAAACCCGTGATTACATGCGAGCCACGATCAGGGCCCCCAAGAAGACAGCACAGCAAGAAGCCATAGACGCGAAGGTTGAAGAAAGGAGCGAGCGCCAAAATTTCCTGAAGCGCGAAAACCCACCCTTCTACTCGGTCGTCTTGGATGAAACCGTGCTGCATCGACGCATTGGAAGCCCTGACACGATGCGAGGTCAGCTCGAATACCTGCTGGAGGCCTCGGCCCAGAGCCGCATGGAAATTCTGGTCATCCCCGCAGACACCTGGGACCACCCGGGTTTGGACAACGGGGTAATATTGCTGAAAGTTCCGAATTCCGGAACGCTCCTCTACCTGGAGACAGGACCCATCGGAGGAGTGATATCTGATACCAGAATGGTCGATGAGTACATCTCTCTGATGAGTGACCTGCGGGGACTGGCTCTGCCTCCCAATCAGACACGGTCGTTGATCAAGAAAGTGCTAGGAGAAATCGAGTGACCCCTGAAGGAACACGGCACGAACCCACGTACACCACTGGCGACGTGGATCAGGCGAAGTTCTGTCCGACCGCACCCTCATGGCACAAGAGCAGCTACAGCATCGCCGACACCAACTGTGTCGAGGTCGCCGAGGGCGTCACCACGGCGTTGCGAGACACGCAGAACCGCGAACTGGGGCACCTGTCGTTCGCGGCCACCGAGTGGACCGCGCTCGTGGACTCGCTCAAGAGCCTCGGCTAGCCACCAGAGGCCACAGGGCGGCACTCCTCACGTAGTGCCGCCCTTTTCAGGTCGCCGCCCGACCTCCCCCGTTCTGGTCATCCGCGCCCTCGGGCGGGCCGGTGATGAGCGCGACCACCGTGCCTCCCCGGCGGAACCTTCCTCGCGCCGCCAGGTCGTAGACCCCGGCGAGCAACTTGGCCACGTAGATCCGTTCCAGCAGCACCCCGTGGCGTGTGTGGAACTCCTGGATGAAGGCGGCCAACTCGGGCGGGTACTTGGCGAACCCCCCGAAGTGATAGCCGGTCTCGATCGACCAGTTGCCGGTCACCGCACCCGCGTCCTCCTGGAACCGGCGCACCTCCTCTTTGAGGAAGCCACCGCCCTTCAGCACCGAGAAACCGATGGCCTCCCGTCCGGCGGACAACCTCGCCGCCAGGCCAGCGAGGGTTCCGCCCGTACCGCACGCACAGCAGAGGGCGTCGAAGTCCGCGTCGATCTCGTCAGCGATCGTGGCGCAGCCGCGCACGGCCAGGGCATTGCTTCCACCCTCGGGCAGCAGGTAGAAGTCACCGAACCGCTCGCGCAACCCGTCGATGACCTCCGACATGTGCTTGGCCCGATAGGTGGTCCGGTCCAGGTACTCCAGTCGCATTCCCTGTCCCGCGGCATAGGCGAGCGACCAGTTGAGCGGCAGGTGCTCCTCTCCCCGGATGACGCCGATGGTCGAGAACCCGCACGCCCTTCCGGCCGCGGCCACCGCGCGGATGTGGTTGGAGTAGGCGCCGCCGAAGGTCAGCAGCGTGGAACGGCCCTGTTCGTGCGCCGTCTGGAGGTTGAGGTGGAGCTTGCGCCACTTGTTTCCCGGCACCTCCGCGCTGATGAGGTCATCGCGTTTGAGCAGCAGGCGGACCCCGTGCTCGCGCAGGAACTCGTCGTTGACCTCCTCCAACGGTGAAGGCAACCGCACGTCCGTGTGACCACAGCCCCTGAGCCCCATACGGGTCAGGCTAATGCGGCGGCCGAAAGGCCGACCGGGTCGGGCGTCAAGCCGCGACGACCGGGAAACGGCATCCCACGAGGCGACGCCTTTCCCGCGCGCCCATGCAGTGGAAGTCATTCTCAACAAATGTCACCAATAACGACATTCAGGGCCATCTGCACAGAACTCCGGGACAGCCAGGAAAGCATTGCTCACACCCACTGAGCTGCGGCGATGTCGTCAACCCGAAATTACCCTGGAGTAGTTCGCAGAAAAGTTCGCTTCCACTCCGCCCCTGGCCTTAATCTGGCACCGGACACACAACTCCATCCACGCAATGACCCCGCGACGGTTACTCACCGTCCGGGGCCGTGGCCAGCAACTTCGAACCTTTTAGAGCAAGGATTGCCAGCATGCGCCAGTTTAGCGCTGCGGCCCTGATCCGCGCCTTCGGCACGGTCAAGGCCCTCTTCGCGCCTCCCTGCGGACGCCACTCCGCCACCGGCGGCCGACGCCGCCGCTCCACCCGGGTCCGTCGCTACGTCCCGGTTCCCGCCCAGGTCCGCGCTCCGGTCGAGGCCACCGCACCTCCCGCACGAACCGACCGGGCTCCCGAACGCCCCGAGCGACCCAAGCACCCCAAGCGCCCCGCCGCTCCCGGCCCCGCTCCCGCGCCCCGTCTGGCCCCGCCGAGCACACGCTTCCCCGCCGAGGACATCGCCCTGGTCCGCCCCTACTACGCGGCCCGAGAACAGGCCCGCGCAGAGGCTCGCGCGGGAACCCGCGAGCCCGGAGCCGCGCGGGTCCGGCGCGAGATCACCATCCGCCTCGACCAGCGGCCCGGCACGAACACCCCGTTCTCCGGCGACCTCCTGGCGACCGACTCTGGCCCGGTCCCGACCCCGGCCCCGGTCCGGGTTCCCGCCCCGATCCCGGCACAGGCCCCCGCCTCCGGGCCCGGTCCCGCCCCAGCACCCGCCCCCCCGCCCTCCGTCCCCCGCGCGCGAGGACCCCGAGGACTGGCGCGCGTTCACCCGGCTCGCCCGCGTCTGGCTCGACCAGCAGCAGCAACGAGCCGAGCGGACCCAGCGAACACAGCAGGCACAGCGGCCCCGCGCGGAGCACCACCGACAGGCGGTCCCGGCATGATCTTCCTGACCACGCCCAAGGTTCCGCGTCCCCTCGTCCGCTGGGAGCACCGCGTCTACCCGGGAGCGCTGGACCAGCTCGCGCGGGTCCGCGCCGACCTCGCGGCCGACCTGGCCGGTTTCGACGGTGACCTCGTCGAGACCGTGCGGCTGTGCGCCAGCGAGCTGTTCGCGAACTCCGTCAAGTACACGGACTCAGGCAAGAGGGACGGCGAGGTCGTCCGCGCGCTGTCGATGCCCAACGCGCGAACGCTCCGCTTCTCGGTGAGCGACTGCGGCGGAGGCGGCGGAATCCCTGCCGTCCCGCAGGAGCGGACGGAGGACGAGTGGAGCTGGGCCGAGGGCCAGCGCGGGCTGCTGCTCGTGCAGAACCTGTCCACAGCCTGGGGACACTTCCGCCTCACCCCCTGGGCCGACCTGGGCACCCACGTGTGGGCCACGTTCGCCGTCCCCCCGGGCGGCGCTCCGCCCGCCACGCGCCCCTACGTCCTCATCGACTGAGGCCGGATTCCGAACGGGCGGGGAGGCCCCGGCCAGCGCCTCCCCGCCCCGCGCGGGCCCCCGAACAGCCCGTTCAGCGCGCCTCACGAAAACCCGCCCCTCCTTTTGGTATCCCCTGGGACACAACTCCCTCCCTCCCACTGGCGCAGGTCGCTACTCGGTAGTAACATTGACTTGTTACTAGTCGGTAGATCCGCGTGTACAGACACCGCGGCCAGGGACACAGCGGAGCTGTCCATGACGCATTACAAGAGCAACCTGCGCGACATCGAGTTCAACCTCTTCGAGGTCTTCAAGCGCCAGGACGTCCTGGGGCAGGCCCCCTTCGAGGAGCTGGACGAGGAGACCGCCCGCACGATCCTGGACGAGGTCAACCGCCTCGCCACGGGCGTCATCGCGGAGTCCTTCGAGGACGCGGACCGCAACCCCCCGGTCTTCGACCCGAAGACGAACACCGTCGCGCTCCCCGAGAGCCTGAAGAAGTCCTACAAGGCCTACATGGACGCCGGCTGGTACAACCTCGACCTCCCCCAGGAGCTGGGCGGCCTGGGCGCCCCCCGCTCCCTGGTCTGGTCCGCCGCCGAACTGATCCTCGGCTCCAACCCCGCCGTGCACATGTACTCGGCCGGTCCCGGCTTCGCGAGCATCCTCCACTCCGAGGGCAACGAGGAGCAGAAGCGGTTCGCCGAGCTGGCCATCGAGCGCGGCTGGGGCGCCACCATGGTCCTCACCGAGCCGGACGCCGGTTCGGACGTCGGCGCGGGCCGCACCAAGGCCGTGGACCAGGGCGACGGCACCTGGCACATCGAGGGCGTGAAGCGCTTCATCACCTCGGCCGAGCAGGACATGACCGAGAACATCTTCCACCTGGTGCTCGCGCGTCCCGAGGGCGCCGGCCCCGGCACCAAGGGCCTCTCGCTCTTCCTGGTCCCCAAGTACCTCATCAACGAGGACGGCTCGCCCGGCGAGCGCAACGGCGCCTACGTCACCAACGTCGAGCACAAGATGGGGCTCAAGGCCTCCACCACCTGTGAGCTGACCTTCGGCGACAAGCACCCCGCCATCGGCTACCTCGTGGGCGACAAGCACGACGGCATCCGCCAGATGTTCCTCGTCATCGAGTACGCGCGCATGATGGTCGGCACGAAGGCGATCGCCACCCTGTCCACCGGCTACCTCAACGCCCTGGAGTACGCCAAGGAGCGCGTGCAGGGCAACGACCTGGCCGCGGGCAAGGACTCCCCCAAGGTGACCATCACCCACCACCCGGACGTGCGCCGCAGCCTCATGACGCAGAAGTCCTACGTGGAGGCCATGCGCGCCCTGGTGCTCTACACCGCCACCCAGCAGGACGCGATCCAGATCGCGCACCGCACGGGCCAGGACGCCGCGGAGCTGGAGGCCATGAACGACCTCCTGCTGCCGATCGTCAAGGGCGTGGGCTCCGAGCGCTCCTACGCGCTGCTCGCCGAGTCCCTCCAGACCCTGGGCGGCTCCGGGTTCCTCCAGGAGTACCCGATCGAGCAGTACATCCGGGACGCCAAGATCGACACCCTCTACGAGGGCACCACCGCGATCCAGGCCCAGGACTTCTTCTTCCGCAAGATCGTGAAGAACGGCGGCCAGGCCCTGGGCAAGCTGGCCGGGGAGATCAAGGCCTTCGCGCAGAGCGACGCGGGCAACGGCCAGCTCAAGCAGGAGCGCGCGCTGCTCCTGGAGGCGGCCGAGAACGTCGAGAAGATCGTCGAGCTCATGGTCGGCCACGCGATGGGCTCCGCCGAGGACGCGCGCGAGCTGTACAAGGTGGGCCTGAACTCCACCCGCCTGCTCATGGCCTTCGGTGACGTCGTCCTGTCCTGGCTGCTGCTGCGCCAGGCCGAGGTGGCCCTCAACAGCATCGACGGCGCCAGCGACGAGGACAAGGACTTCTACACCGGCAAGATCGCCGCCGCGCGCTTCTTCGCCGAGCAGTTCCTGCCGCGCATCGCCGCCGAGCGCCGCATCGCCGAGGGCGTGACGGTGGACCTGATGGACGTCCCCGAGTCCGCCTTCTAACCACGTCGGACCCAGCGGGAGGGCGGGGCGGCCACCGGGCCGCCCCGCCCTCCGACGGTTGCCTAGGTCAGACCGTTCTCAGCCGCTCCACCGGTTGCCCTGTGATCTCCGCGACTCATTCCCACGCCCGTTTCATGACCGCCGGATCGGCGAGGTCGGAGAAGGCTTCGGAGAAGCGCGCCAGACCGTCCACGGTCACCGCACCGCCGGAGGGGTGCGCTGTCCGCTCCAGCAGGCGTCTCAGGTACTCGCCACGCGACAGTCCCTGTCTCCTGGCGTCCGCGTCGATGACTTCCAGGACGCCTTCCGGCACGTTCCGGATCAGCACGTCGGCCATGGGACCACCTCCAAGCGGTATCCGAGGATCATCCCGAAGTTCCGTCGCCGAAGGAGCGTGACGGTGGACAAGCGGGACGCCCCGCGCCACGGCCCCGTGCGCACGGAACAAGCCCGCTTCGGCGCCGGGGCTCCGGTCCCACACGCCCAGAACGCGCCCGTTCGGGCAGCTCCGCCGCACGTCCGCGCCACCCGTCCCACGTGTACGGGGGGTGGCGCTGGGTAGCCGCTCACCCGAGCGCGTGCGCCGCCGGGAGGCGCACGGAAGGGGGCAGAGCATGGCACGCGACGACCGCGTCGAGGGAGCAGGGGAGTTCGACGACTACGACCGCGTGGCGGTGGTGACGGGCGCGGACAGCGGAATCGGCCGGGCGACGGCGATCCGCCTCGCGCAGCAGGGCTTCGACGTCGGCGTCACCTTCCACAGCGACGCGGAGGGCGTGCACCGCACGGAGGCCGAGATCCGCGAGACCGGACGCCGGGTGTCCGTCCGCCAGCACGACCTCTCCGACCCCGTGCGGGGCTCGGAGGCCGTCGCCGAGCTGATCGAGGACCTCGGCGGCATCGGCGTCCTGGTCAACAACGCGGGCACCGGCTCCGGGGAGCACCTGCTGGAGACCAGCTACGAGCGCTGGCGCGAGGTCCTGTCCGTGGACCTGGACGCGCCCTTCCTGTGCTCGAAGATCGCGGCCACGCACATGCGCGACGCCGGTCGCGGCGGCCGCATCGTCAACATCACCAGCGTGCACGAGGAGTTCCCGCGGGTGACCGCGGGCGCCTACTGCACCGCCAAGGGCGGCCTGAAGCTGCTCACCCGCGTCCTGGCCCTGGAACTGGGCCTGTACGGCATCACCGTGAACGCGGTGGCGCCGGGCGAGATCGCCACGCCCATGACCGGGCAGCACGAGGAGGAGCCCGCGCTGGACTCGCGCGCCGGGTACCCGCTGCCCCGGCCGGGCCACGCCTACGAGGTGGCGGAGGCCGTGGCCTTCCTCGCCAAGCCGGAGGCGTCCTACGTCACCGGCGCCTCGCTGTTCGTGGACGGCGGACTCTCCCTGATGGGCCCGCAGGCCGGTGGCGCGCTCCAGGACGCCACCTGGCGCGCGGGCTGACCCCGCCCGCACCCGGGATCCGCCGCCGCGGTCCTCTGGGTGGCTCCGGCCCGCCCCGGCGCCACCCAGAGGACCGTGCGCGGCGGTTCCCCCGCTCAGGGGGCGGTCTTTCTCCCGGCGTCACCGTCGGCCGCCGACGGTGACGCCGGGAGAGGGACCACCGTCGAACGCACGCGCCCCGCGCCGTCAGTGTTCCGGCGCGTCCTCAGAGTTCCGACGTGCCGGACTCCGCGTCAGGCTCCTCCGCGACCGACCACCCGGACCAGTGGCGGACCTCCACCAGGATGATCGCCTCCTCGGGCGGCGTGTCCCGGTACTGGGGATAGCGCTCCACCAGCCGGTCACGGGCCTCGGTCCAGGCAGGACCGTCGTGTAGAACCAGCGCCTCACCGTCCGCGCGGACCCACCACAGCCGGTCCCAGTCGTCGGAGTACTCGTCCGCGAGCAGCGACACCCGGGGGTTGCCCTCGATGTCGCGCATCCGCCTGAGCCGGTACGTGGTCTTGGGCTTGTGGTCAATGGGGATCGCGATCGTGTCGCCGTAGGCCGCGAACACCACGGGCACCAGATGGGGCTGCCCGTGCTCGCCCACCGTGGCCAGCCTGGCGACGCGGCTCCGCGCGAACATCTCCCTGGACCGTTCGGGACTCCACCTCATGACAGAGAAAATCCCACGCGACCCGGGACGGCACAAGGGGCGCGCACGCCCCTTTTTCTCCCCTTGTCCCCGCGCGCACGCGCGAGGCGTCGGACAGCTCTTCCGCAGGGGGTAGGACATGCTTGCTCCCGCGCACGCGCGCGAGGTCCCGAGCGGGCCCTGCGGTCTCGGGCGACGCTTCTCGTCCCCGCCCGCCCGCCGGGAAGGCGGTCCGTCCTCGTCCCCGCGCACGTACGGGGCCGCACACACGGCGGAGGCCGGTCGTCGGACCGGCCTCCACGCGTACGAACGCCCCCGTCCCCCGAGAGTCCTCGGCTCCGCGAACCGCGGACGCGCCTCTCCTCCACGCGCGCGCACGCACGCGCGGGAGCGGTTCCGGTGCAGGCGGGAGGCGCTGTCCTCTTCTCCTGACTCTCCCGCGCGCACGCACGCGCGAGACGGGGTCCCGGGTGTACCGACCAGAGAGGTCAGGACCGGGGGCGGCGGAGGACGAAGTAGTACAGCGCCGCGGTCGCGCACACCGTGGCGACGGCCATCGGCACGAACGCCAGCTGGTAGGCCTCGGGGCCCTCCGGCAGCGTCTGGAGCAGCGCGCCCGCCGCCACCGTGCACACCACGGCGGTCGTGAACCCGCTCATGTTCACCAGGCCGGAGGCGACGCCGGTCCGGCTCGCGGGGATCCCGTCGCGCGCGAAGTCGAAGGAGACCGTCGGCGCCAGGGTCTGCCCGATCGCGCTCGCCGCGAGCACCGTCAGCCCCAGGGCCACCGGGACTCCCCCGGGCCACGCCACCATCAGCAGCCAGCCCAGGCTCAGCGTCGTGCTCAGGATGAGTCCCAGCCACCGGCGCACGCCGGGGCTGCGCCCGATCACGACGCCCGCGAGCGGAGCCATCCACAGCCCGCCCGCGGCCAGGGCGGTGAGGGTGAGGGCGGCGGTGTCCTCGGACAGCCCCAGGCCGCCCACGAGGAACGGGTAACCCCACAACACCATCATCATCGTGAACGGGGCCATGACGGCCGCGTGGTGGGCCATGCCGATCTGCGGGCCTCGCGAGCGCAGCGCCTCCTTGAGCGCGGCCCACACCGAGATCGGGTCGGCGACCGTGGAACGGCCCGCCGCACCGGCCGGGCGGTCGCGCACGACCACCAGCATCAGCAGGGCCATCAGCGCGGTCAGGACCGTGGTGGCCAGGAAAGCTGCCACCCAGCCGAAGCCCTCCAGGGCCCAGGCCATCGGCGCGGCGCTGGCCACCTGCCCCGTTCCGCCGACCACGCCGGTGAGCCCGCTGACGAGGGCGTAGCGCGAACGCGGGAACCACAGGGCCGCCAGGCGGATGACGTTGAGGAAGACCAGGGCGTCGCCGAGGCCGATGAGGAACCGCCCGGCCACCGCCACCTCGATGCCGGGGGCGAGCGCGAACAGGCACGCGCCGACCGTCATCGCCGCCATGCCCATGACGAGCGTGTAGCGGGGCCCGAGCCGGTCGGCCAGCAGCCCGGTGGGCACCTGGAGGACCACGTACACCAGGAGTTGCAGCATCGGCAGGAGGGACAGCAGAGCCGGTCCGACGTCGAAGCGGGCCTGGGCCTCCAGGGCGGCCACACCGAGACCGTTGCGGTGCAGCATCGCCAGGAAGTACCCGCCCACGGCGACGCCCCACACGAGCCAGGCCCTGGCGCCGCCAGCGGGTTCGGAGGCCACGACGCCCTCCCGTGCAGTAGTCCGGTCACCGGATGTCTCGGTCTGTGTCACTGGGCGACTTCTCTCCGTTTCGTACGACCGTTCCAGTGTCCTCCACATACGGGACCAGCCCTTACACCGGGGTGAAAGCGTGGGCAAAACCGACGGGAACACCGGCATGTCGGGAGGAGGCGTGGACGGCAAAGCCGGGGTTTGACCGGGTCAAGGGCCCGTAACCTGCACTAAGTCGCGGAGAGTCACGACAAACACGCCAAGAGTCGCCGCAACGAGTGACACTGACGACATCCCCCACACAAACGGACAGGCTTTTCGCGACGCTCAAAAAACGGTCTGGTGTTCGGAATACATGCTCTGAGCTGGTGGTTCTTGATTTGGTGAAGTCGAGACACATTCGTTAAATGTGATATTGGTCACTTGTAGAAGCCTCGACTACAAGGGGTCAGTTGCTGCTAGCATCCGGAGCGCAAAGAATAACTACGAGGTAACGACATCGTTCACGCCTCACCAACTTTGTGGAGGGAACCCGCCAAGGCCACCTGAGGCGGAGCACCTCGATCCGCGGCGACGTGGCCGCACAAGCGAACACGGCACCGCGGCAACCTAGACCACTGGAGACGACCTTGAGTCACTGGCGCCTGAACAACCCCCGGGCCTCCCGGGCGAAATCGGCCCTCGCCAGGCGAATCAAGCACAAGCCCCGCCACGCCTTCTGCGCCCAGCGCGCGATCACGGCACTCCTGGGCGAGCTCGCCTCCGTGACCCCCCGCCAGTTCTACTGGTCGGGCAGCTCCGAGCTGGCCGTCGTCTCGGTCCAGCGGGACGTCAACGTCTGGTGTCGCGACGGCCGCTTCTTCTGGAACGACCTGTTCCACGGCGGCCCGGTCTCGCACCCCGCGAGCGACCCCGTCGGCGCCGCCGAGCTCCTCAACCCCTTCGCGCAGGGGCCCGAGCCGGTCTACGGCCACGGCAGCGTCATCAACCACACGGTCGCGGCCTGAGGCCGCACGGCCGGATCTGAGACCTCCCGGCCAGCGCAGCCCCGCTGAGGCCCCGGCTGCCGCCCGTGCACTCCCCTGGCGGTGCACGGCCTCGTACGGGCGCCGAACGCGCCCGGCACGCCTGTCGGCGTCCCTGGGCCCCGTCGCCTCGCGCGGCGCCGTTCTCCCATGGAGACGACCCTCTTCCCGCACACGCCCCTCGGCCACCTGTCCGGCGCGCGTGCGGACGATCTCTTGCCCCTTCGCCTACCCGCGCAGGAGGGTTCGACACGCCCCGGTTCGGCGTAAAGCCGAAATCCCCTGGCACACGGGCGTTCCCGCGTCCCGTTTCCACGGGCCCCGGCGGACCTCTCGCCCGCCGCGCGTCCCTGCGGCCTTCCTCCGGCCGAGAGATCTTCGGACCTAAGGCACCAAAAACTGACAGACAGGCACATAACCTGTCCGAACCCTCCAGAACCATTCCCCACCAGCGGTCTTCTGGGGTTACGGTGGCTGCTGACAACCACACACGCACCGGCCCGGAACCGACGGGCCGTCCTCGCTCACCCCCGTAACACCCCCCAGAGGACCCATGCGCCCCCTCCACCCCGAAGAACCCTCACGGCTCGGGGAACGCCGCCGCCGCTCCCTGCTGCGCGCGGCGGCGCTGGCCGGTGTGGTGGTGCTCCTGGTGAGCGTGGGGCTGTACTCCTTCACCGCCCCCTCCTGGGACCCCGAGGCGGCCGAGGGCGCCGCCGACTGCTCCGCGACCGGATCGGCCGTCTCCGGCAGCCTCGCGCCGACCGGGACCCCGATGACCTCCTTCCCCGAGGACGTGCCGCTCGCGCTGTCCTTCTCGCCCGACGGCTCCGTCCTGGCCGTCTCCCAGATCGACACGGTGACCCTGTGGAACTGGCGGGAGTCGCGCCCCATCGCCCGCATCGACCACGACTCCTCCGCCGTGCCGCCGACCCCGGCGGCGTTCAGCCCCGACGGGTGCCTGCTCGCCTACGGAACCCTCGACGGCGCCACCGTCGTCGATCTGGAGACCGGCAGGAGGCGGGACGTCGGTGAGGAGAGGGCCGTGCGGTCGATCGCCTTCAGCCCCGACGGCTCCTCACTCGCGCTGGGCGTGCGCAGCGACCCCGACGGACGGCACCTGCACCTGCACGACACCCGCACCTGGGAGCTGGAGGCGCGGCTGTCCGGCTCGGGCGTACTGGGCTCGATCAGGTACTCGCTCGACGGCAGCGTGGTGGCGGGCGGCGAGGAGGGCGGCGGGATCGCCGTGTGGGACACCGGGAGCCTCTCGCTGCGGGGCCTGATCCGTGAGCGCGCCGGTGTCGGCGCGGCCTCGTTCGACCTCGTCCCGGACGGCTCGGCCGTGCTGCTCATCCGCTCCGGCTCCGTGTTCCTCGTCGTGCCCGGTACCGGAGCGATCGTCCGCGAGTTCGTTCCCGGCTCGGACGAGGGCATCCTGGTGGACGTCGCGTACAGCGCCGCGAGCGGCCGCGTGTTCGCCGCCCGCCTGGACCCCTCCACCGGCCGCGGCGACATGGTCGCGTGGCGGTACGCCTCGGCGACCGAGGTCGCGCTGGGCCCGGACCTGCCCCGGGTGTTCCCCATGGCACTGTCCCAGGACGGGTCCCGGGTGGCGGGCCTGCGCACGGGGACCGGCGACGTCGCCGTCTACGACACCGAACTGAGCCTGCTCAACGTGCTCACGCCCTGAGCCGGGCCGCGGGCGTGCGGCGGACCCGCTCTCCGAGGTCCCCGGGGAAGAAGTGGGCGGGGGGAGTCACCGCTCCGGGGACGTGGAGGACGTCCGGACCGGCGGGGCCCCCGCCGCGGGAGACCCGGACTCCGTCCCCTACCGGCACGTGTCCGGCCGCCGTTCCCGAACCGGGGCCCGGGCCCGGCTCCCGTTCGGGAGCCGCTACCCGACCGAGGCGAGCAGTTCCTCGGCCACCGTCAGGGCGCCGTCGAGCAGTTCCTCCCGCGCACCGCCCCCCACCTGCTTGTAGCCGACGTGCACCATGACCTGGCCCTCGACCACGGTGACGTCCGCCCCGTCGTCGTCGGAACCGGTGACCGCGAAGTCGCCGAGATCGACCTCGGGGTCGGCCTCCTCCTCGGTGACGCCGGCGAGGGTGCTGTCGACGTAGGGGCCCTCGTGGACCTCCATGTCGTACTGGAGCGTGAACCCGCCCGCCGTGACGAGCAGGCAGGACATGCGCAGCCGGTCGAGGTCCTCCAGGTCGGCGGGGTCGGGACGGCCCGTGGTCCGCTGGGCGTCGCTGCGCATGTCCTCGCCGCCGAGGAGTTCGTCCAGCGTCTCGTCCGAGGGGACGGCGCACAGGTCGTCGGGGGCGAGCTCCATCGGGTCGACCAGCTCGACGGCCTCCTCGGGGGTCCCCTCGGGCGGGGAGGCCTGGGCGTCGGCCGCGGCGGCGTCGGGGGCGTCCGCGGCCTGCTCCGGCTCCGCGCCGCCGCAGGCGGTCAGCAGGAGGGCCATGACCAGTGCGGTCGCGGTCTTCGTCGTGTGGGGCGCAGGGGACACCGGGGGTTTCCTTCCTGGGGAACGCGGACGGCGGACACCATATCGCCCTCCCCTCACGTTCCGTCACACAGCGTCCCGGGCAGCGTCACCTTCCACAGGCCGCGACCCGGTGTCCGGAACAGGCCAGGAACGTTCCGGGCACCTCGGCCGCGTTACACAATGGGGCGGGTACGCAACCGCCACGAAGGGACCCGCCGCCATGCCGGACACCGCCCTGGGCCGCCGCGCCCGCCGCACCAGTCCCGCCCTGTCCGCGCTGGCCAGGCTGATCGAGAACACCGGCGCCTCGGCGCGGTCCTCGTCGGCGTTCGGCGCGGCCGTGGTCGCGGAGGGGTCCACGGTCGTCCCGGTGGCCCGGGTGACCGCGCTGACCATCATGGGCGGTGGTTCCAGCCGCCTGTTCGCCGCGGGAGGGGACGGCGCCGGGGGCAGCGGCTTCGTCCGGGTGCGGCCCGCGGGCTTCCTGCTGATCGACCGGGAGGGGGCGCGGTACCGCCCCATCCGGCAGCCCGCCTCACTGCTCGTCATCCCGCTGGCCGTGGTGACGGCCGCCGCGGCCACCCGCATCGTGGGCGTGTCGCTGCGCGAGGCGCGCCGCCGCCGCGCCCTGACCGCGATGCGGGAGTCCGCCGAGGCCGCGCGGACCCCCTGCGGGACCGGGCGCACCGACTGACCCGCCGCACCGGAGCGGCGTTCAGTCGAGGCGGGCCGTCCCCGTCGGCTCCGCCGGGCCCGTGGCCCGCACGGACGCGCCGACGCGCGTCGGCCGCTCAGGACTCGGCGGGGACCACCCGCTTGAGGTAGGCGTCGCGTGAGGGGATCAGGTGCGCCCGGCACGTGGCCGCCAGGAGGTCGCGGTCTCCCTCGCGCAGTGCGTCCAGCATGCGCCTGTGCTCCTGTCGGCTGAGGTGCAGTGACTCCACCGAGGTCACGGTGACGGACCGGATGGCGTGCGCGACCCTGGCGTACCGGTTGATCGCTTCCGTCAGGGCCTCGTTGCCCGACAGCGCGAACAGTTTCCGGTGGAACCGCATGTTCGCGGTCACCACCGCACGCGGGTTGTTGGCCTCAACCGCGGCATCGTGGCACCGCTGGGCCTCCTCCAGGTCCGCCAGGCGCTCGGGGTCGACCGGGAACTCGATGAGTTCCGCGGCCCGCACCTCCAGCAGGTCGCGCAGGGCGTAGAGGTCCCTGACCTCCTTCGCGGTGAACGACCGGACGAAGGCCCCCGCGTTGGGCCTGCGCTCGACCACCCCCCGCGACTCCAGGATCTGGAGCGCCTGCCGCACAGCGTGCCTCTTGCCGTCGAAGCGCACCATCAACTCGTCCTCGACGAGGCGTTCGCGGGGGAAGCGGACCCCGATGACGATCTCCTCCTCGAGGAGGTCCGCCATCCTCGCCCCGGTCATCCGGGGACCGGTCGCGGCCTCGGCCGTCTCGGGCATCCGTGTGCTCCATTCCCGGCCGCGTGGGCCTTTTCGCTGGTCCCCCGTCCAAAGGTACTTGCGCCGGACACACCTCCTGTGGTTCGCTCTGCGGTGTTCATCACACATATTATCGATAATGAGGGCGATAATGCAGGACATGCCTCCCGGGCTACGGGGAAACCTCACCAACTACGGAGACAGCGGGTTCGCGCTCTTCCTGAGGAAGGCGTTCATCAAGGGCAGCGGCTACACCGACGACGCCCTGGACCGCACCGTCGTGGGCATCGTGGACACGGGCAGCGGGTTCAATCCCTGCCACGGCAACATGCCCCAGCTCATCGAGGCCGTGAAGCGCGGCGTCATGCTCGCGGGCGGCCTGCCCGTGGAGTTCCCCACCATCTCCGTGCACGAGGCGTTCTCCCAGCCCACGAGCATGTTCCTGCGCAACCTGATGTCGATGGACACCGAGGAGATGATCCGCGCCCTGCCGGTCGACGCGGTCGTCCTCATCGGGGGCTGCGACAAGACCGTTCCGGCCCAACTCATGGGTGCGGCCTCGGCCGGGAAACCCGCCATCCAGCTCGTCACCGGGTCGATGCTGACCGGCTCGCACCGCGGCGTCCGGGTAGGCGCGTGCACCGACTGCCGCGCCTTCTGGGGCCGGTACCGGGCCGAGGAGATCGGCGACGAGGAGATCAGCGAGGTCAACGGGAAGCTGGTCGGCAGTGTGGGCACGTGCTCGGTCGCGGGCACCGCCAGCACGATGGCGTGCGTGGCGGAGGCGCTCGGCGTCTCCCTGCCGGGCAGCGCCACCCCTCCCGCCGTCACCGCCGACCGCACGCGCTACGCCGAGATGACCGGCACACGCGCGGTGGAGATGGCCAACGAGGGCCTGAGCATGGACAGGATCCTCACGCGGGGCGCGTTCGAGAACGCCCTACGGGTGCTCCTCGCCCTGGGCGGCTCCACCAACGGACTGGTGCACCTGGCCGCCGTGGCGGGTCGGCTCGGCTACTCCCTGGACCTGGACCGCTTCGACGAGATGAGCAGGGAGACACCGGTCCTGGTCGACCTCAAACCGGCCGGTGACCACTACATGGAGGACCTCCACCGCGCGGGCGGCGTACCCAGGCTCCTCCTGGAACTGCGCGACCTGCTCAACACCGACGAGCTCACGGTCACCGGCCGCACCCTCGGCGAGGAGCTCGACCGGGCCGCCGCGCCCTTCCCGCAGGAGGTGATCCGCGCCCGCTCCGCTCCGGTCTACCCCGCGGGGGGCATCGCGGTGCTGCGCGGCAACCTCGCCCCCAACGGCGCGATCATCAAACAGGCCGCCGCCGACCCCGGGCTCATGGAGCACAGCGGGCGCGCCGTGGTCTTCGAGAACTCCGAGGACCTCGCGCGCCGCATCGACGACGAGGACCTGGACGTGACCCCCGAGGACGTACTGGTCCTGCGCAACATCGGCCCGCTGGGAGCGCCCGGCATGCCGGAGGCCGGATACATCCCCATCCCCCGCAAGCTGGCCCGGCAGGGGGTGAAGGACATGGTCCGCGTCTCCGACGGCCGCATGTCCGGAACCGCTGCGGGCACGATCGTCCTCCACGTCTCCCCTGAGTCCGCCGTCGGCGGGCCGCTCTCCCTCGTCCGGGACGGCGACACGATCCGGCTGAGCGTCGGGGAGCGCCTCATCCACCTCGACGTCCCCGAGGACGAACTCGCCGCACGCGCCCAGGAGGCTCCGGCCGCCGCGGCCGCGCCCCGGCCGGGGCGCGGGTACCGGAAGCTCTACTTCGACCACGTCAACCAGGCCGAGCACGGGTGCGACTTCGACTTCCTGAGGTCGGAGACCGACCGGGGCACCGTCCCCGGCTCCCCCGACGCCCCCGGTGCCGACGGCGGAGGAACGCATGTCTGAGACCGCCTGGATCCTGACGGCCTCGATCCTGGCCGTAGTGCTCCTGCTCCTGCTCATCATCAGGTTCAGGTTCCAGCCCTTCGTGGCCCTGCTGGTCGCCGCGATCGCCTTCGGTCTGGCGACCGGTACCGCTCCGCTCGACCTCACCGAGCAGATCGTCGAGCGCATGGGCGGCGCCCTGGGCCAGGTGGCCCTGATCATCGGGCTCGGCGCCATCTTCGGCGAGGTGCTGCAACGGGCGGGAGCCGCCGAACGCCTCGCCATGACCCTGGTGGAGAGGGTCCCCGAGCGCTACCTCGCCTGGGCCCTGGGGCTGGCCGGTTTCCTCGTCTCGATCGCCGTCTTCATCGACGTCGCGATCGTCATCCTCGTCCCCCTGCTCTACGCGGTCGCCCGGCGTACCGGCCGGTCCCTGCTGTACTACGGCATCCCCCTGTGCGCCGGGCTGAGCGTCACCCACACCTTCATCCCGCCCACCCCCGGGCCGATCGCCACGGCGGGCGTCCTGGGCGCCGACCTCGGCCTCGTCATCGTCTACGGCGTCGTCTGCGGCCTGCCCGCGATGGCGGTGGCGGGCCCGCTCTTCGGCCGGTTCGTCTCCAAGCGGATCTTCGTGCCCGTCCCAGCCGAGGCCGTGAGCGTCACCGAGGCAGCAGCGACGGCGGGGGAAACACCGAAGGCCGGCGGTCCGGGAGCGGGATCCCCCGATTCCAGCGCCACGGGTGACGGCTCCGCCGATCCGCTGCCGAGCTTCGGTTCCGTCCTCGGCGCCCTCCTGCTTCCCCTGGCCCTGATCCTGGGCGGAACCACCAGTAGCCTGCTGCTGCCCGAGGGCGCTCCGGCCGCCGCCGTTCTCGGATTCGTCGGCCACCCGGTGATCGCCCTCCTGCTCACCTGCCTCTACACCCTCTGGTTCTTCGGTGTGCGCAAGGGGCGCTCGGGCAAGGAACTCCAGGAGATGGCGACCAGGGCCCTGGCCCCCGCGGGCGTGATCATCCTGATCACCGGTGCCGGCGGCGTGTTCGGCGGTCTGCTGGTCGACTCCGGCCTCGGCGAGGTGCTGGCCTCGGGGATGCAGCGGATCAACATGCCGATCGTGCTCTTCGGCTTCCTCGCCGCCGCGGTCATCCGCGTCTCCCAGGGATCCGGGACCGTCGCCATGATCACCGGCGCGACGCTGACGGCGCCCCTGCTGGAGACGGTCGGGGCGAGCCCTTCACTCGCGGCGCTGACCTGTGTCGCCATCGCGTGCGGCGGAACAGCGTTCTCCCACGTGAACGACTCGGGCTTCTGGATGGCCAACCGCTATCTCGGAATGTCGGTCGGGGACACGCTCAGGTCGTGGACCGTCATGAAGACCCTGGTCGGGCTGACAGGTCTCACCGTGGCGCTGCTGCTCACCCTGTTCGTCACCTGAGGCGCGGGCCCCGGGCCCGGCGGTGCGGGTCGTCCGACGGCGGGTGTGTCGGGCGGCCCACGCCCGTAGCGGCGGCTCCGCCGAGACCTCGCGGAGCGCGTCAGGCGCAGAACCCGGCCGGACACGGTTGTCGGCGGTCCACCGGGAGGACACCCGCTGGGGAGCACCCGCGAGCCGGGGGCGGATGAGCGCCCCGAGGGGGCGTACCGGCGGCAATCCGTCCAGCCCGCCCGACAGACCGTCGAGAAGCGCAGATCCGAGTGCCGACGGGTTCCCCACCGGGGCGGCGCGCCGGACGCGGACCCTCCGTACGCCCCGCCCGTTCCCGGGGGACTCGCCGTCAGCGGGCTACGAGGTCATCCGCTCCACGAACGCGAACAGGCCCATCCCCCAGGCGAACACCGCGCACATCGCGATGATCACCAGGATCTCCGTCCAGTTGAGGAGGCGGCGCAGCGAGGCCCGCGGCACGTCGGTCAGCCGCACCCAGCTCAGCACGCCCAGCGCGATCCCCGCCACGAGCGCGACCAGCGGCAGCCACGGCGCCAGGAACGCGTACTCGCCGACCGTCGCGACGCCCGCCGCGCCCAGGCCCAGCACCCCCGCCAGGCGCAGCGGCAGCACGTGCCGGATCCGGTCGAACAGCCGCGAGCGCAGCACCAGCAGCAGCGAGAGCAGCGCGCACAGCAGCAGGTCGGGCAGGCCCGTGGCCAGGTAGGCCAGCAGCACGGTCGTCGCGCCGCCGCTCACCGCCGCGCCCAGCACGATGCCCAGCAGGATGCGGTCGGTGTTGCCGAAGGTGTCCTCGAACCGGTCCGTGGTGACCTGCCCCGAGCGCCCCACCTCGTAGTCGAGCCCGGACAGCCCGCCCATCACCATCGCCACGCGCGGCAGCGCGCCCACGCACAGCGCCAGGACCAGCCCCATGGACCGCGCCCCCTGCACCGGCTCCACGAAGACGCCCACCACCACGAGCACTCCGGCCGTCACCGCGAGCACGCCGAGCGCGCAGATGTAGGCCAGCCCCGTCTCGTGCATCGTCCAGCCGATCACCGCCACCAGCAGGGCGCCGGACAGCGCGAAGGCCGCCTGTACCAGGAAGTTCGCGTCGGTCAGCAGGTTCGCGGCGAGCACGGCGGTGACCGCGCCCCACGCGCAGGCCGTCGTGAACAGCACGTGCGCGACGGCGGGAAGCGGCCTGCGCGCGGCGAGGAGCATCACCGCGACCGTGAACAGGGTTCCCGCCGAGGCGATCCCCAGGTGCCAGGCGGACGGGCTCAGCCGCATCATCAGACCCAACAGCAGCAGGGGGCCGATGGCCGCGACGAGGAGGCCGAAGGACAGCGTGGTCGTGGGGTTCCAGATGTGCGCGGTGGCGTCGACGCGGTCCTCGACCGCTCCGCGGACGTCGTCCACGTGCGCGGGCCTGCCCGGCGCGGTGCGGCGGTCCAGCACCAGCACGTCGCCGTCGTAGACGCCCGCGTCCTCCAGCGGCTGGTCGGGGTGGACGGGGTCGCCCTCCACGGTGGTGAGCGTCCACGCGGCGGGTTCGGTGCCCTCCTCCTCGGGTGCGCAGACCTCCAGGATGCGGGGCATCAGTGTGGCCACGGGAACCGTTCCGGGGAGTGCCAGATCGGCCCAGCGTTCCGGTCCGGTCACCGTGACCCGGCAGTATCCACTCACACCAAGAATTCCTTTGTCGTTCGTCGTGGGCGGTTGTCACCCTCGGGGGGAGACGGACGTGAATTAGGCGATTCGCGGGGATCGCGAGATCATTCCTAGCGTAGCCACCCAGACACCAGCCCCCGTAGGCGGACCGAAAGAGATCCCCGTGGCGACGAGACCCGTACCCCGCCCAGCTCGCAGCGTCCCGACCGCCCCCGGGAACACTCCGCTCGTCATCGCGACCCCTCCGCAGATGCCGGAGAACCCGCCCTCGTCGAGTTCCGGCGCCATGATCATCATGCCGATCATCACGGGTTCGGGTTCCTTGCTGATGTCCATCACCATGGGCCACCGCCCCCTGATGGCCGTCGCCGGTGTGATGATCATGATCGCCAGCGTGGTCGTCGGCATCATCATGTTCGTGGCCCAGCACAACGGCCCGCGCAAGCGCATCCGCGAGCAGCGCGAACGCTACGTCGACTACCTCGACCAGCTCCGCGAGATCGTCCGGGACGTGGCCTCCGTCCAGCGCGCCGACAACGCGTTCCGCCACCCCGACCCGCAGCTGCTCGTCGATCCGGCGCGGTCGCGGACGCGCCGGTGGGAGCGGCGGGCCGCCGACCCGGACTTCCTGGACCTGCGGGCGGGCACCGGGACGCGCCCGCTGGCGCGTCGGCTCAGGCTCAAGGTCGACACCTCCTCGCCGCTGATCGTCTACGACCCCGTGTGCCAGGGGGCGGCCGACCAGCTCATCGAGCTGTACGCGAACGTCCCCGAGATGCCGCTGGTCCTGCCGCTGCGCGAGCACGGCGTGGTGTCGGTCGTGGGCGACCGCGAGGCGGCGCGGGGCCTGGCCCGCTCGCTCGTCGCGCAGATGGCCACCTTCCACTCCCCGCACGACCTGCGCATCGGCGTGGTGCGCGACAACAAGCTGCGGTCCCACTGGGAGTGGCTGAAGTGGCTGCCGCACAACACCTTCGACGACGCCAAGGACGGGCCGATGCCCGCCCGTTTCGTCGCGGTCAACACCGTGCAGATCGCCGAACTGCTCTCCGACGAGATCGAACGGCGCACCGTCGACCTCCAGCGGCGCCGCGGCGCCCCGCCCGGCCCGGGCACCCAGCGCCTGGTCGTGGTCCTGGACGGCGAGTACCAGTCGACCCTGTCCGGACTCCACGCCGAACCGCCGGTGACCTCCCTGGCCGACCTGGGCATCCACGTGATCGCCCTGGTGGCGGACCGGCGTGAGGAGCCGGAGGGCGTGGACCTGCGGCTGCGCATCGACGCCGACGGCACGCTGACCGAGGTCACCGAGCACGCCGACACCTCCGAGGACGCCCCGCGCGTCCCGCTGGAGGGCCGCGCGGACCGGTCCGACGTCGCGCACCTGACCTCCCTGGCCCGCATCCTGGCCCCGTACGGCATCGCCGTCACCGACGGCGACGACGCCATGCACGCCACCGTGGGGCTCCCGGAGATCCTGGGCGTGGCCGACGTCGCCCAGCTGGACACCCGGCGGACCTGGCGCAGGCGCAGCACCGGCGACTACCTGCGGGTGCCGATCGGCGTCGGGCCGAGCGGCAACACGGTGCTGCTGGACCTGAAGGAGTCGGCCTTCGGCGGCATGGGCCCGCACGGCCTGGTGGTCGGCGCGACCGGTTCGGGCAAGTCGGAGATGCTGCGGACCATGGTGGCCTCGCTGGTCATCAACCACTCGCCGGAGTCGCTCGCGCTGCTGCTGGTGGACTTCAAGGGCGGCGCGACCTTCGCCGACACCGACCGCCTGCCGCACAGCACCGGCCTGATCACCAACCTGGCCGACGACGACTCGCTGGTCCTGCGGTTCCGCGAGGCCACCTACGGCGAGCTGGTGCGCCGCCAGCAGATCCTCAAGGACGCGGGCAACCTGCCCAACCTGCACGCCTACGAGGCGGCCCGGGAGAACGACCCCGGCCTGGAACCGCTGCCGCACCTGCTGATCATCATCGACGAGTTCTCCGAGCTGCTCACGGCGCACCCCGACTTCGCCGAGCTGTTCGTGGCCATCGGGCGCATCGGCCGGTCGATCGGCGTGCACCTGCTGCTGGCCACCCAGCGCCTGGAGTCGGGCAAGCTCAAGGGCCTGGAGTCGCACCTGTCCTACCGGGTGGGCCTGCGCACGTTCTCCGAGGCGGAGAGCCGCGAGGCCATCGGCGTGGGCGACGCCTACCACCTGCCGCCCGAGCCGGGCTCGGGCTACCTGAAGGTGGACACGTCGGTCTTCGAGCGGTTCAAGGCGGCGATGGTGTCGCAGCCCTACGAGCCGCCGGTCCAGGAGGAGAAGGAGGAGCACGAACCGGTGCTGCCCCTGCTCTCCTTCAACGGGCTGAACAAGGTGACCGGGGCGGGCTCGCTGGTGGAGTCGCTCGTGGAGTCGGTCCGCGGCAGGGGCGAGGGGTCCGGGCGCGGGGAGGACAAGCGCACCACGCTCCAGGTCACGGTGGACCGGCTGGTGGCCTCGGGCGCGGAGAAGGTCCGGCCGATCTGGCTGGAGCCGCTGCCGCGGCTGCTCACCCTCGACAGGGTCCTGGAGGACCTGGGCGAGGGCGAGGACCTGGAGGGCCCCGGAACCGAGCCGCGCCCGTCGGACATGCGGGCCGTCATCGGCCTGACCGACATCCCCCGCGAGCAGCGCGTCGTTCCGGCCGAGATGGACTTCACCGGCGCCGAGGGCAACGTCATCGTGCTGGGCGGGCCCCAGTCCGGCAAGTCGACGCTGCTGCGCACGGTGGTCGCGAGCCTGGCGTGGCGGTACCCGCCGGGCCGCGTGGGCGTGTACGCGATCGACTTCGGCGGCGGCGCGCTCCAGGCGATGGAGGATCTGCCGCACGTGGCGGGCGTGGCCGGACGGGCCGACCCGGAGAAGGTGCAGCGGGTGCTGGTGGACGTGCGCGCCCAGCTGGACCGGCGCCAGCGCGTGTTCCGCAAGTACCGGCTCGACTCCCCCGCCGCGCTGCGCCAGGCGCGCGCGGACGGGACCGTGCCCGCGAACGTGGTGGGCGACCTGTTCCTGCTGGTCGACGGCTGGTCCTCGGTGCGCGACACCTTCGACGAGGCCGACGAGGTCCTGATGGACATCGCGACCCGGGGCCCGTCCCTGGGCGTGCACACGATCCTGACCGGCGCCGCCTCCTCGCAGATCCGGTCCCGGTTGCAGGCGCTGTTCGGCGGCCGGTTCGAGCTGCGGCTGAGCGACCCGATGGACTCGGGGATCGGGCGCAAGGTCGCCGAGGCGCTGCCCAAGGACACCCCGGGGCGCGGCCTGACCGCGGAGGAGCACCACACGCACGTGGCCCTGCCGCGGGTGGACGCGGTGGCCAGCGACGAGGACGTCACCGACGGGATCCGGGACCTGGTCAAGCGGATCGGGGAGCGCTGGCCGCAGAAGGCCGTCCAGGGCGTCAAGACGCTGCCCTCCAAGGTGGAGCTGTCCGACCTGCTCAAGGGCCGCCGGGCGCCCAAGGGACGTGCCGCCGAACTGGTGGTGGGCCTGGCCGAGAGCACGCTGGCACCGGTCACCACGAACCTGTCCCGGGACCCGCACCTGGTGGTGTACGGCGACCCGCAGACCGGCAAGACCACCCTCCTGCGCGGGCTGGTCAAGCAGATCGTGCAGCGCCCGCCCACGGAGATCGGCGTGGTCATGGTGGACTTCCGCCGCAGCCACCTGGAACTGGTCCCGGAGGACCACCTGCTGGCCTACTGCACGAGCGCGGAGCAGACCCAGGCGGTCGCCGCGAACCTCGCGGGTTCGCTGAAGCAGCGCCTGCCGGGACCGGACGTGACCCCCAAGCAGCTGCGTGAGCGCAGCTGGTGGAAGGGCCTGGACCTGTTCATCGTCGTGGACGACATGGACATGCTGGGGGCGAGGGCGAACCCGCTCGCGCCGCTGGTGCCCTTCATCGCGCAGGGCTCCGACCTGGGGTTGCACATCATCGCGGCCCGCCGCACGGGCGGTTCGGCGCGGGCGATGTTCGAGCCGGTGCTCCAGGCGCTCAGCGACATGGCCACGCCGGGCGTGCTCTTCTCCGGAGACCGGATGGAGGGGCGCCTGGCCAACGGCACGGCGTCCAAGCAGCTGCCGGTCGGCCGCGCCCAGCTGGCCCGCCGCGGCCAGCGCCCGGACCTGGTCCAGGTGGGATGGAGCGAACCGCCCGCGTGAGGGGAGGTCCGCGCCGCGCGACGGCGCGCGGTGCGGGCCTTCGGACGGTGCGGGTTCCACCCGGTACGAGCACGGGCCTTCGGACGGTGTCCGGCTCCACGCGATGGCGGCCTTCCCCCGCTGAAGGCCCCGCGCGACACCGGCCTTCCAGGCGGTGCGGATCCCGGCACGGCGCGAGGGGGCCTTCGCATGGCGGGCGTCCGCCGCCGTGGCCGGATGTGGCCAGGCGGACCCGTGTGGTCCACGTGCCCCGGGACGGCGTTCACCGCCCTCCCGGCCCGGGCGGGGCCCGCGTGACGGGCCTGCCCGGCCGCGACCTCGGCGAGGCGCGGCACGGCGGCTCGGCTCCCCGGCCGGGGCGTCGTGTCGTCGCGAACCGGATAATGGGTACCGCGTCCCGGACCGAACCGCGGCGTCCCCCCGGTGATCCCACCCCGTGCCCCCGCGGCCTCCCGACCGACCCCGTCGTCCCCCGAAAGGCGGCTCCATGCGGCGCCCCCTCGTCCTGACCTCGGCAGTGTGCCTGCTCGCCCTGACCGCGTGCACCGACACGTCCGGCGGCTCCGGCGGCGGACCCGGGACCGGAGAGGAACTGGCCGAGGAGGGGCTGTCCGGCCTGGCCCTGCTGCACCGGGGCTTCGAGGGCGGCGACCCGGAGACCGACCAGGTCCTGGTCTTCCACGACCCCGCGACCGGGCAGCCGCTCCAGCGGATCGCGCTGCCCGACGGCGCGGTCGATCCGATGGCCCGGGACCTGCCCGTGCACGCGCAGTTCTCCGCCGACTGGACGTACTTCGCCTACGTCACCGAGGAGCCCAACTCCGTGCAGGTGGCGACGCTCACCGATCCGCAGGAGTCCGGCGCCGAGGAGGTCTCCTACCAGCCGGTCGAGTCCGTGCCCGCCTCGGAGGGGGAGGTCCTGTCCCATCCGGTCATCAACGGCGACCGGCTGTGGTTCGTCTCCGACACCCCCCAGGACGGCGTGCCCCCGCAGGTGCTGTCGGTGCCCCTGGAGGCCCCGACGGGCACACCGAACCAGGAGGGCAGCCTCCTGATCGGCGAGAACCAGCGGCCCAGCGACTGGGCGCTGACCCCGGACGGGTCGCTGCACATCCGCAACAGCGTGCAGACCCGGCAGAGCAACGCCGCCGACGGCGGCACCCTGGTGGTGCGGGAGACGGCGGACAGCGTCGTCAACGCGACCCTCAACGTCGACGGAGGCCAGTGGCAGACCTTCGACAACTCCCCGGTCTGGGGCGGGGGCACCGCGCTGCTGCGCCCGGACGCGCCCGCCGGCGGCGGGGAGCCCCCGGCGGGCGCGTACCTGGTGGCGGTGGAGGGGCAGGGCCACACGGCCACACGGCTGCTGGAGGAGGGCGACGGGCCGGTGGTGCAGTACGCGCCCTCGCCCGAACGCGACGCGGTCCTGCTCCAGACCAGCGGATCCTGGCACCGGGTGGACCTGGCCGGGGGTGAGGTGGGAGAGGCAGCCGAGCTCTTCCCCCGCTTCCACGACTCGTCCATGGACGGCTGGCCGCTGGCGGTGCGCTGGGCGACGGAACCGGTGTCCGCGGACCCGGGCGCGAGCCCCGGCGCGGACGGCGGCCAGTGAGGGCGGCCGGACTCCGGCCAGGGCCGAAACCGTGGCCGGAAGCGGTCAGCCGCCGCGTGCGGGGCACTGCCTGCGATCAGGCCGTTCGCCGCCCGACGACCGATGTCACAAGAAGCGCACCTCCGTTGACCGAAAGGTGCGATCCTTACTATCGTCCGTAATCTCCCCTCTTTACCGTGGCCACACGAATCCCCACGCGAACGCGGCCCGAGACGGAACGAAGAGGCGGCCCCTTCCACCCCCAACTCCCGGGAAAGGCACAGATGTCCCACGCCGGTCTTGAAAACGTCAACAGCCTCGCGGTCGGCGGTGAGCAGCTCGGACAGGAGTCCGAGGGCATCCGCACCCAGATGAACCAGCTCATCCAGGACATGAGCAACGACGCCGACGCCCTCCAGGGCGAGGCCCTCGCCCGTTTCCGCGAGGCCCGCGAGCAGCTCACCGAGCGCTTCGACGAGCTGATGTCCTGGTGCAGCCAGAACGGCATCAAGCTGAACGAGGGCCAGGGGCAGTTCAACATCACCGACTCCGACTCCAGCTCCGACTACTCCCAGGCCGGAAGCGACCTCGGCGGCCTCTCCCGCCCGGTCAACGCCTGAGTCGTCCCCCCACGCTCTCCCCAGAAAGGTTTCCCATGAGTCAGTTCGACGTGTACGGCGACGTCGCGGGCCTCCAGGGCCTGGCCGAGGACCAGCAGGCCCACCTCGGCCGCTTCTCCGCCATCATGAGCCAGATCAACGAGCAGTCCGAGAGCACCGTCAGCCAGTGGGAGGGCTCGGGCAGCGCCCAGTTCCAGGCCAAGGCCACGGAGTTCGACACCCAGTTCTCCGAGGTCAACGCCGCCTTCGCCAAGGTGATCGCCGCGACCAGCAACACCGCGGACAACTACGGCAGGCTGACCCGCTACCTCGACGGACTGTTCTAGTAGGCTGAGCGGCGATGTCGTCCCCATCCCCCGCGTCCGCCCCGGCGGACCCGGATCCGCAGCTCCCCGAGGCGTTCCACTACACGCCCAACGAGGAGAAGTACGTCCTCCAGGCGGACGCCCTGCGGCACCGGCAGCTGCGGTCGGCCCTCATGTACGGTTCGAGCCGGTACTGGCGGCGGCGGCAGCAGGTGTGGCCCGCGGTGATCGGCGGGCTCATCCTGGTCGCGCTGATCTGCGGGGTCATCGCCCTCATCGGGGCCTTCGGCAGGCAGCAGGAGGTCAACGAGGAGCGCGGTTGGGGCGCCCGCCAGCAGACGTTCCAGAGCCCGGCCACCGAGGCGCCCTCGTCTCCGTAGCACCCGGTGCCGCCCTCCCCGTCGTCTGACGGGGATCCTCCACACCACGAACACCACCAGGGGGTCGCTCTCCCATGTCCGGCTCCGAGCACGCCGCCTGGGCGCCCGGTTACGGCAACCCGGCCCTGCTCCGCCAGGGGCGCCGCGCCCGGATCGTGCGGGCCACACGCTCCACGAGCGGTGCCGACGTCGTGCTCAAGGTCCTGCCCGAGCACCTGGGGCGCGCCGAGCTGAACCAGCTGCGCGAGCTCAGCGGGGTTCCCGGTGTGGTCCCCCTGCTGGACGCGGGGACCACCGCCGACGGTGACCTGTTCGTGGTGCTGCCGTTCTACGCGGACGGCTCCTTCGGCGACATGCTCGCCCGGAGGGGGCCCGCTCCGATCCAGGAGGCGGCGGCCGTCTCGCGGAGTGTGGCGGCCGCGCTGGGGTCGATGCACGGGCGCGGGCTGCTGCACGGGGACGTGTGCCCCGGCAACATCCTGCGTGCGGGCCGGACACCGGTGCTGACCGGTTTCGGTTCCGTCCACCGGTCCGGGGAGGCCCTGCCCCCGCCCGACCCGGCGACGGAGTCGTTCCTGCACGCGGCGCCCGAGGCGCTGCGGGGCGAGCCGCGTACGCCCGCCTCCGACGTCTACCAGCTGGCGTCCACCGTCTGGACGATGCTGGTGGGGTACACGCCGTTCTCGTCGACGGACGGAACGCCGTTCGACCCCCGCGGTTACACCGAGCGCGTCCTGACGCAGGACCCCAAGCCTGTTCCCCGCTCCGACATCTCCCGCAAGCTGCGGGGTGTGCTCACCCGGGCGCTGGCCAAGCTGCCCGAGGAGCGCTTCGCGACCCCGGCGGCGTTCGCCTCGGCCTTCGAACAGGCGCGCACGTCACGGCCCGCCACGACGCTGGGCGCGACCGGCGGCCAGGAGCCCCTGAGCGGTGCGCAGGCGCCGATGTCGGGGCCCCAGATCCCCATGTCCGGTGCCCAGACGCCCATGTCGGGGCCCCAGGCCCCCGTGTCCGGCGCCCAGACGCCCATGGAGGACTTCCAGCCCCCGACCACGGACACGCGGACCCCGCACACCGGACCCCAGCACCCGATGGCACCGCCCCAGGTGCCCATGTCCGGTCCCCAAGCGCCCATGTCGGGGCCGCAGATCCCCGTGTCGGGCCCCCAGAGCCCGGCGTACGCGCCGGATCCGGCGGCACCGCGGCCTCCGGCCTCCGGTCCGCAGCAGCCGGTGCCGGATCCCGAAGCCCCCGTGTGGGAGCAGCGCCCCCACACACCGGATCCGCAGACGCCCGTGTCGGGCGGCCAGACGCCGATGAGCGGACCCCAGACACCCATGTCGGGGCCGCAGACCCCCGTGTCCGGCACCCAGACGCCCATGGAGGACTTCCAGCCCCCGACCACGGACACGCGGACCCCGCACACCGGACCCCAGCTCCCGCCTCCGCCGTACGCCGCTGGCCCCCAGCAGGACGCCTACACCCCCTGGACGGGCCCCCAGACCCCTCCCCCGGCACCTCCCGGACCGCAGACCCCGCCCGGCACGGACACCCCGCCCTCCCCCGCCCTCCCGTCCTCGGGTCCGCAGAACCCTCCCGCCACGGCCTGGTTCCGGCCCTCGGGCCCCCAGGCCTCGCACGCGCCCGCCGCGCCGCACGTCCCGCCGCACGCACCGCCGCCGTTCCCCGGGGAGGCGGCCCGGCACCCGGCGACCGGACCGCAACAGCCGCAGCCTCAGCGGTCACGGGAACTCAGGCCCCGGCCCACCGGGTTGGAGGGGAGCAGGCTCCCGGCCGTCGACGCGGGCGGCACCGCCGAGATCATGATGGCCAAGCTGCGCGGCGAGGAGATCTCCGCGCTGCGCGCCTGGTCGCGTCTGGAGGGCTGGACGGGCACCGCCGAATCCTCCGCCCTGCCCGTGGACGAGTCCGCGCGGACCGAGGACGACACCCCCTCCTGGGGCCCCGTGCCCGAGACCGAACAGCACCAGCCGCGGTGGCGCCGCCACCTCCACATCGCCGTGACCGTGTGCGGCATCCTCATGGTCACCAGCGTCTCCGGGGCGTTCGCCGCGCTGGAGTCACCGGCCCCGGTCGTCGCGGCCGCCGAGCAGGAGGCCGAACCGGAGCCCGCGGCGGACGAGGAGGCCGCCGAACCGGTCGTCGACCCCTCGGCACCGCCCGAGGTCTCCGCGCCGACCGGCGTCGTCCTGGCGGACAGCCTCAACGCCGTCGAACTCAGCTGGACCGACAACAGCGGCGGCACCGCCTCCTTCTTCGTGCTGGGCGGCCCCTTCGGCCACGAGGCCGCCACCCTGGCCCGGACCGGCCCCGGCGTGGTGACCGCGCAGGTCGCCACCGGCTACACCGGCATGGAGTACTGCTTCACGGTGATCGCCGTGGACGGCTCCGCGTCCGCCGCCGAGGAGGTCTGCACGACCCGCGCCGCGGACCGCGCCGAGGCCGAGGCCGAGCGCCTGGCCGAGGAGGAGGCCGCGGAGGAGGAGGCCGCCCGGGAGGCGGAGGAGGAGGCCGCCGAGGAGGAGCCCTCACCGTCCCCCGATCCGGAGGAGCCCGCGGAGTGAGGCGCCGCGCCGAAACCCGTACCTCCCCGGGAGCGGCCGCGTCCCGAAACCCCCGCCGCGCACGGCGAACCCCGCCTTAGACCACCGAAGGCACACACCGGTGTGATCTGGGACGTATCGCCGAAACCCGACCTCGGATAGCGTCTTCGGGTTGTGTCGCGCGTGCGCAGTGGGGGCGCCTCTTGTCCGGGGTCTTGATCGGTTTCGGTGTCATCACCAGCATCGTCGTCATCGGCTACATGCTCGGGCGCATCCCGCTCCTCGGCCCGGGGGCCAGGGAGGTGCTCAGCAAGCTCGCCTTCTACGTGGCCAGCCCCGCGCTGCTGTTCACGATCCTGGCCGACGTCGACCTCTCCGTCCTGGTGTCCGGGCCGGTCCTGGTCAGCGTCATCAGCGTGGCCGTCGTAGCGTTCGCCTTCGTCGTGTTCGGGCTGGTGCGGCGCCAGGGCGTCGGACCGACCACGGTCGGCGCGCTCGCGTCCTCGTACGTCAACGCGGGCAACCTGGGCATCCCCATCTCCGTCTACGTGCTCGGCGACGCGTCCCTGGTCGCGCCCATCCTGCTCACGCAGCTCCTGGTGCTGGCCCCGGTCGGCCTCACCCTCCTGGACCTGGCCGACGGCGACGTGCGCGGAGTGGGCCCCGTCTTCCGGCGGGCGCTGGGCACGCCGGTCCGCAACCCCGTGGTGATCGCGTCGCTGGCGGGCGTGGCCGTCTCCGCCTCGGGCTGGGTGCCGCCCGAACCCCTGATGGAGCCCTTCCACCTGATCGGCGGCATGGCCGTCCCCGCCATGCTGCTGGCCTTCGGGATCTCCCTGCACGGCAGCCCGTTCCCCGGCCGGGGTCCGGAACGGGTGCCGATGCTGTTCGCCGTGGCGCTCAAGTCCGTGGTCCAGCCGCTGGCGGCGTGGGCCCTGGGCGCCCTGGTCTTCGACCTGGACGCCTCCAGCCTGTTCTCCGTGGTCGTGCTGGCGGCCCTGCCCACGGCCCAGAACGTCTTCAACTACGCCACCCAGTACCGCACCGGCGAGGTGATGGTCCGCGAGGTGGTGCTCGTGACCACCTTCCTCACCATTCCCGCGCTGCTCACTGTCACCTTCCTGCTGGGGTGAGCCGGGGCGGAGTCCGCCCCGGGCCGTCCCGGAGCGGCTGAGCGGCGCGTCCGGACCTCCTCACGCCCGGAACGCCTCCCCGCGCCCGGGCACGAAGCCGACCCGTCCCGGAGGCCGGTCGAGGAGGCGCCGCGTCCGCGCGTCCGGTGGTGCAGCTGGCTGTAGTACCGGAACGCCCGTCCGCACCAGTGCTCCGAACAGCGCCGAATCCTAGGTTCGAGGGGTAGCGAAAACACCCCGGGAGCCCCTGATGCCACGAGTTCCACGCGTCCTGCCGATGCTGGCCGCACCCCTGATGATCGCCGCCGTCCTGGCGCCCGGGGCGGCCTCGGCCGCCGCCGCGCCCGGCGCCGCGGCCCCGCCGACCGCCCCGGCCGAGGCCGTGCCGCTCAACCCCGAGACCGCGCGGGAGTTCGTGGACACCCGCGTCGCCGAACTGCTGGAGGAGCACGGGGCGCCCGGCGTCGCCGTGACCGTCGTGGCCGGGGGCGAGCAGGTCGCCTCCGCCTCCCACGGGTACGCCGACCTCGCCACCCAGACCCCCATGGACCACACGGTCCACACGCTTCCCACCGGCTCGGTGTCCAAGTCCTTCACCGCGGCCGCCGCCCTCCTCCTGGCCGAGGAGGGTGAGATCGACCTGCACGAGGACGTCAACACCTACCTGCCCGAGGCCGCCCGGCTGCCCATGGACGGCGTCACGATGCACCACCTGCTCACCCACACCGCGGGGTTCGCGGAGGTGTTGGACTTCCCCTCGGCCGGAGACACCGAACGGCACCTGGACCTGGAGGAGGTGTACAGCACCCTCAAGCCCGAGGAGCTCTACGAGCCCGGTCGGTTCACCGCCTACTCCAACCACGGGAACGGCCTGGCCGGGTACGTCGTCCAGGAGGTGAGCGGCCAGCCCTTCGAGGAGTACGTCGCCCAGAACCTGTTCGAGCCGCTGGGCATGGACAGGAGCGCGTTCCTCCAGATCTACGACGCCCGCGAGGTCTACGAGGTCCCGGCGTTCCACCTGCCCGACGGCAGCGAGGCCGGGGACCTGCACGTCTCCCAGGCCCCCGCGGGCGCCTCCCTCGCCTCGACCGACGACATGGCCCGGTTCATGCTGGCCCTGCTGGGCGACGGCGAGATCGACGGCGAGCGCGTGCTGCCCGCCGGGGTGGCCGAGCAGATGCTGGCGAGCCAGCACGAGACCCACCCGGAGGCCCCCGCGGTGGGCTACGGCACCTACCAGTGGCGGGGCGGGGACTCCCCGGTCATCGGCCACGCCGGCGACCTGGACGGCATGCACACCGCCTACACCCTGATCCCCGGGATCGACGCCGGGATGTTCGTCGCGGTCAACGGCGACGACTCCGTCGCGGGAAACCCCCTGGAGGACCTGCGGATGACGGTGGCCCAGGAGTTCTGGGACACGTTCGACCCGCAGGCCGCGCCGTCCGGGGAGGCCGACACCGGCGCCGACCTCGGCGCCTACACGGGCACCTACGTCAGCAGCCGCCGCTCCGCCAGCGGGCCCGGCCAGATCGTCTCCCTCTTCGACAACATGACCGTGCGCGACGCCGGGGACGGCACCCTCTCCGTCAGCGGCTCGATGGCCGCGGACGACCGCTGGCTGCCCCTCGGCGGGGGACGGATGGCCGCGCAGAACGGCGCGGACCGGCTGACCTTCCTGGAGGAGGGCGGCGAGGTCGTCGCCCTGGCCACGGACACCAACGCCACCCAGGTCTACGAGCGGACCACCCTGCTGACCAGCCCGATCACGCACGGCGTGATCGCCGCCGCCGGACTGCTCGTCCTGTTCACCGCGTTCGTGCAGTTCCGCCGCGCACCGGACCGGTTCACCGTCCTGGCCCGCGCGCTGGCCTCGCTGACCGCGCTGAGCTGCTTCGTCGCCGTCGGACTCGTCGCGTACGGACTGTTCGACAGCCACACGCTCCAGCAGTGGATCTTCAGCGAGTCCCTCGCGCTCACCCTGCCGCTCGCCGTCGCCGTCCCGCTCACCCTGGCCACCGCGGCCGTGGCCGTGACCGCCTGGGTCAGGGGGTGGCTGCGCCCGGCCGGGCGGATCCACCTCTCCCTGGTCGTCCTGGCCGCGACGGCCGTCATCCTGACGGGGGCCCAGTACGGCTTCGTGTGGCTGGTGGCCTGAGCGGGCCCGGGTCCGGAGCCCCGTCCTGGCTCCGGACCCGCCCCGGACCCCGGCGTCGGCTGAACAAGGAGCTAACATCCCGGGGCGAAAGGTACACATGCGGCGCCTATCCAGGTAGCATCCCCACAGTTCAGGGGATCGGCGGAACTCCTGCCCCCGTCCGCGCGTCCCACCCGTCATCCGGACCCGTTCCGGCGGCCCCGACGGCCGCGGACGGGCCTTCCGCGCGGGGAGGGCGCCGTGCCCCCTCCCCGCGGGTCCCGCGTTCGAGGAGAGAGGAGACCCCCACATGACCACCGAAGCGGGCGGCAACCCGATCGAGGGGATGCGGGGCGGCGAGTACGCCGAAACACTCGCGGCCGCCATGGCCGGACTCGCCGACGCGTTCGACCTCCTCATGGAGGACGCCGAGAGCGTCTCGGGCCACGACGACGTCAGGGCCGGGTTCAGCGCGTTCAAGGAGAACACCGCGCAGGCGCTCATCGACGTCCAGTCGCTCGGCCTGTCCCTGGCCGACAACGTCCAGGCGGGCGCCGCGGAGATCGCGCAGAACGACCTGGACAGCTCGGAGGACTTCGACCACCCCTGGGAGTCCCACCGGGACATCAACTTCGGGGGCTGACGGCGCCCTCCCCCTCCCCACTCCGTACCCGCCTCCCCCGCCCCTCCGAGGAAGACCGTGGCAACCTTCTCTCTCGTCTTCGTCCCCCGCGACTTCCACTACGACTCCAAACCCGTCTACGACTGCGCGGCGGACCTGGAGGTCCTCAACGCACGACTCCTCGGCCGCGCCGACGACCTCAGCGGGAGTTTCGACTCGGCCGCGGGCGAGTTCACCGACGTCATCGCCTGGGACATCCGGAGCCTGTCCGAGGAGGACCTGCAGAACTGGCGGGACGCCGCCGTCTCGGTCACCTACGCGGCCTCGGTGGCCGAGAGGTGGGGGGACATCGTGAAGGCCTTCCACGAGGAGCGCGACTCCCAGGTCACCACCTGGGAGAGCAGCAGGACGGAGAAGGAGAACGCCGTCCCCGCCAAGTACAAGGACGACCACATCACCTCGTCCCACCCCCAGGCCGACGGCTTCCTCTGGACGGACTGGGGCGCGGGGGACGAGGCACGGTGCCGGGCCCTCTACGACGAGCTCGCCACCGTGCAGGAGGGGCTCATCAGCCAGGAGCAGACCAACTGGCAGAAGCTCCAGGACGGTGCCGAGGACGTCCGGACGATGCTCGAACAGGGTCCGACCCCGGAGAACGTCCGCAAGCTCATGGACACGGGCAACGCCAACTGGGCGTTCCTCAACCTGGACCCCTCCCGCTACTCCTCGCTCATCGACGACAGCGAGCTCACGCCCGAGAACGCCGAGCAGTACGCCGACGAGCTCGCCGCCTACTGGTCCGGTGACAAGCCGCTGGACGACCGCTACCACGAGATGATGCTCGTGCTCACGATGGTGGGGACCGGCGCCCGGCAGAACCAGCAGGACGGCACGGAGCTCAGCCCCGAGGAGATCGCGTTCCTGGAGGAGTTCTACGCCCAGCTGGAGGAGCCCTACCGCAGGGACGGGGTCGGGGCGGGCATCATGGTCTACCCCGACCTCATGAACGAGTCCGACATGAGCGACGAGGAGCGGGAGGACGCCCTCGGCGTCCTCGGCAACGGGCTGCTCGCGCTCTCGGACCCCGCGCTCGGCGGAGGGTACGACAACCTGCCCGAGAGCTTCCGGTACGCCGTCGAGGGCTCCTGGATCAACCCCGACGCCGAGAACAAGCTCCCCGGAACGCCCGTGAGCATGGGGATGGACATGAAGGCGCTCTCCGCCTTCATGGAGCACACGGACGAGGGCCTCCAGGGCGGCTACGGGCTGTCGACCAACCTGCACCTGACCACCGGCGCGTTCCTCGACGCCTGGGGCGACGACCCCGACCCCGACGGTGTGCTGCCCGACTCCGAGCAGGTCTCCCACATCATCGACGTGGCCAGCCGCAACACCGACGCCAACTACTACATGCTCACCGGCGAGCACATCGACACGGAGGAGGGCGTCGACCACGGCGACGAGGCCCTGCGCACGCGGGCGCTGGAGGGCACGCTCACCCACGAGTGGCACGACGACGGCCGCACCGCGCGCCAGCTCACCGACTGGCTGGCCGAGGACATCCACAGCGAGGACCCCGACGTGCGCCAGCGGGCCGGGGACGGTTTCGCCGGGTTCATGGAGACCATCACCGAAGCGGAGATGCACGAGGCCCTCGTCAACACCGGCGTGGACGTGACCGAGGGAGACAACGAGTACTCCGACGCCTCGTTCACCCAGTTCAACGGGGAGCTGGCCGACAGCCTCGCCGACATCTTCGACGCGCACATCTACAGCTTCGCCAACGGGCAGGTGCTGGACGGCAACGACGTACCGAACTCGGGTATCGGGGAGTTCGAGGCGGACACGAGCTTCGTGAACATGGGGCCCGACGAGCGGGCCATGTACATGCAGCTCCTCATGGGCAACGACGAGGCCGCCGGGCGCGTGGTCAACTCCGTGGACGCCTACCAGCAGATCGAGTCGATCGCCTTCCTGGAGACCGGTAACGAGGCGACCGCCGCGGACGGGGCCGGACAGCTCCAGGGTCTGCTGGAGCGGGCCCTGTGGCTGGAGTCGCAGGACCGCAGTGCCGATCTCGACAAGACGATCGAGCGCAGGACACAGATCGCCGAGTTCGTCGTGGGCGAGGCAGGGGGCCTGTCCGAGAAGATCCCGGTCATCGGCACGGCCGTGTCCAAGGGGCTGGAACTCGGTCAGGACAGCATCGTCAACGCGATCGTCAACGGCGACTACGAGGTCACACCGCGGTTCCCCGTCTACACCAGTGAGGACTCCATCAACCGGAACTTCCGGATGGAGACCCTCGACTACCTGGCGCAGAACAACCCCCAGGCGTTCCAGGACAACACCCAACGCGGTGATTTCAGGGTCCTGGTCGACAGCGGCGTGGTGACCGTCGAGCGCAACGGCCAAGTGCTCGACGCCTCCGACATCACCAACGACTTCGCCTTCGAGGAGGGCGTGACGATCAACGTCGCGAAGGACACCGACTGGTCACAGTTCGTGGGCGATGACGAAGGCGCCATCGACGATGCGCTCTCCGGCATCATGGAAACGACGCACATACACAGCCAGTACGTCGATGCGCACGGAGAGACCGTCGAACGCGATGGCCCCGGCAATATGTGGGTGAACGACTTCACCAGCGAGTACACGAGCGCCTATGACGAGACGAGGGAGTACTTCAACGGCGATGTCGAAGGTTTCCGGGACCCCGACGAGCCCCAGGAATGAGAACCGATGGCTCACCGCACCGATCGCACACCCGACTCGCCCCGGAGGGACCGTTGACTCTTCGTAAGGGCCGTACGCCCGCTTTCCTGGTGGCCGCACTGTCCACATGCACGGCTCTGACCGCGTGTACCGCGTCCGAGCCCGAGTCCGAACCCGAACGGGGAGGACTGCCGCCGGGCTACGTCTCCCAGTCGTGGGTCGAACGGGAGACCAGGCTGCGCACTCTGGACCGCATGCTGGTCGAGAACGACCAGGAGGATGTCCTCGAGAACAGCACCGCCAGCCGAGAGAGGCTCTTCGACACCCGGATCCTCCAGGAAACCGAGGACGGATACACCGTCGAACTGGACAAGGACGAATGGCGCACCGAGGAGGCCGGTCCTCTCAACAGGGTCGACGCCGCCCTCGTCGATGCCATGGACTTCAACGAGGTCACCTGGTGCGGCGAACCCGTCAGCGGAGACGAATTCGTCAACGCCTACATGGACGAACACTGGGAGACCCTCGACTCCCACGAGGAGTACACGGCCAGCATCGCCGACTACGTCGACTGCGGGGACGGCACCCCGTAGCCTTCCCGGGGCTGACCGGGCCCGCACCAGAACCGTCCCGGAGAAACCGTTGACTCGTCACGAGGGCCATGCGCCCGCCTTCCTGGCAGCCGCCCTGGCCGTGTGCGCGGCCCTGACCGCGTGCTCCGCGTCCGAGCCAGAACCGGAAGGAAGTCCTCCGGCGGACAGCGTCTCCCGCTTCTGGGTCGAACGGGAGGCCATGGTGCGCACACTCGACCGCATGCTCGCCGAGAATGGTCCCGAAGAAGTCGTCGCGGACATCGGCGGCAGCCGGGACAGGCTCCTCGACAGCGGTATTCTCCGGCAGACCGAGGACGGATACACCGTCGAACTCGACAAGGACGCGTGGAGCACCGAGGGGGTCGACGGCACCTCGAGGATCGATGACGCCCTCATCGACGCCATGGAGGCCAACGAGGTCACCTGGTGCGGCGAACCCGTCAGCGGCGACGAGTTCGTCGACGCCTACATGGACGAGTTCTGGGAGACCCTCGACACCCACGAGGAGTACACGGCCAGCATCGCCGACTACGTCGACTGCGGGGACGGCACCCCGTAACCCTCCGGGACCGCACCGGGCCTACATCACCACCGCCCTGGGAGGAAACGCTGACCCGTCGTGAAGCCCGTACGCCCGCTTTCCTGGCAACCGTACTGTCCATGTGCGCAGCGCTGACCGCATGCTTCACAGCTGAGCCAGAACCTGAAAGGGGAGGGCTGCCACCGGACTACGTTTCGCAGTTCTGGGTCGAACGG